>RZZR01000041.1 GCA_009929795.1 Deltaproteobacteria bacterium
CATCTAACCCTGCCTAGTGTGGAAGATGTGGCCGCCGGAGTCCGGGCCTCGGTCATCGCCGCCGAGAGCGGAGAGCTGGCACTGGGCCGGCCTTGGGCCGTAGAGCGGAGCCGATCCATGTCCCGGGCTAGACGGGAGCTCGATTGGGAGACCATGACCAGACTGGCCGTGGACCCGGACATGGTCGCCGCCCGACGTCAGGAGCACAGTAAGCGCGAGGAATGCGCCATGTGTGGCGAGTTCTGCGCCGTGAAGATGATGCGCTGACCATGTTCGGATTCGTCCGTTCGGCCAAGGACAAAACCCTGGCCCTTGTTCTGGAAAAGATATGTCACCGCCATCTTCGGGAGTACACCGATATGCTCGAAATCCGTCTTGATTCCGACCGCAGAACCCTGGTCGTCCAGGCCCTCCTCAAAGGCGAAAAGGAACCCGTTGAAATACGGGCCGAGGGCTACACCATAGAGGCCCGGGGCCAAGGGGGAGGAACCATCCGCTTCGACCGGGTCCGGGCCTCCCGGGAATGGCTCGACGCCGTAGTGGACCAGTACCTGAGTGGCCGGTCGTTTCCCCTGCCGCCCGATCTCCCGGTGGCCCTGCTCGAAAAACTGGTCTGAGCGCCCTCATTCAAGGGAACAAAGTGCAATGAACCCGAATATCATCATTCGAGGCGAGACCATGGCAGACTTGGACTCCATTGCCGAGGTGACCAAGGCCGCGTTCGAGACCCTGAAAATCAGCCGTCACACCGAGCACCTCATCATTGAGGCCCTTCGGACCGCCAAGGCCCTTACCGTCTCTCTGGTCGCCGAACTGGATGGCCGCATCGTTGGCCACATCGCCTTTTCTCCGGTGACCATATCCGACGGCTCCCGAGGCTGGTACGGGCTGGGGCCGGTTTCAGTCCTGCCCGGATTCCAACGTCAGGGCATCGGTGAAAGGCTCGTCCGGGAAGGAGTGTCGCGCCTTAAAGGCATGGAAGCCAAGGGCTGCTGCCTCGTGGGCCATCCTGAGTACTACCGGCGGCTCGGCTTTGAAAACGTTCCTGGGCTGGGCATTGAGGGTGTCCCCCAAGAGGTCTTCTTCGGCCTGTCGTTCGATGGCCGCATACCTCAGGGCCAAGTAGCCTTCCACGAAGGCTTTAAGGCCGAAGGGCCGCCACCTCATCAGGCCGCCCCTTTGCAGGACGCATGAACTTTGTCTGTCTAGCTGCCCACTGCGGGCGGCGGGGGAGTGGCCGCAACGAAACCCATAATGCTACGGACGCGTGGCACGCTTTGTGTATTGCCTTCCGCAGACCACGAACGACGAGGAGTCCGTCATGCCCCGTCCCTTTCAATTCCGCCTCGAAAAAGTCCTTGAATACCGTCGTCAGCTGGAGGAAACGGCCCAGCAAGTCCTGGCTCGGGCCCGCATGGATGAGGCCCGCCAGGAGGCCCGCCTCAGGGATTTGACCATCAGTCTCGAAGAGGGGGAAAAACGGCTTGCCTCCCAGTCCCGGCTGACTGCCGGGGACATTTGGCTCTGGCGCAATTACCGGACCAGGCTTCTGGACGAAATCCGCGAGGCCGAGGCCAGGTTGATCCAGATGGCCAGAATCGCCGAAAAACGGCGCCTCGAGGTGCTCAAGGCGTCCAAGGACAAGAAACTCCTCGAAAAACTCAAGGAAAAACAGGCAAAACGCCATGAGTGGGATCAACTGCACCGGGAACAGGAAGCCTTCGATGAAATGGCCACCATTCGTTTCTCGCATCAATCCCTGTAAGGTTTGGCGAGGCCTCGTCGCTCTGGCCGCAGTCAAGACCGTTCTGACCATAGCCGCAGCACTGAGCCTGCTGATCCCGACCCCCGACCCAGTCCCCCAGGCGTTCGGGCCCCGCCAAGCCACGGCCCAGGAGACTGCCGAGACTCCGGCCGAACCCGAAGCCGAAACCCGAACCGGGGATCCAACCCCGGTTTCGGCCCTTTTGCAGGAGCTTCGTCAGCGCGAAATGGCCCTGGACCGCCGGGAACAGGACCTCAAAGCCCTGGAATCTCGGGTCGACCGACGCATGGCAGAACTCCGCCAGATGGAGGCCTCCATCAAAAAAATGCTCGAAGAGGCCGATTCGGTCAAAAACGAGCGTATCCGCCATCTGGTCGGGGTCTACAGCAACATGAAGCCCAAGGAGGCGGCCAAGGTCATCGAGACCCTGGACCAGGACATTGCTGTCAAGATTCTGTCGGGCATGCAGGGCCGGATCGCAGGAGAAATCTTGTCTTTTGTCGAGACCCGAAAGGCTGCGGCTCTGACCGAGCAACTGACCAATCTCCAGGTGCCCTTCGCCAAGTGAGCCGAATCAAGATTGTCCTGGCCTATGTAGGCACCGGGTTCAACGGCTGGCAGATCCAGGCCGGCGGAAGGACCGTCCAAGGAGTAGTCGAGACCTGCCTGGCCCGACTCTGTGCGGACCGGATCCGGGTCCACGGTTCGGGCCGTACCGATAGCGGGGTCCACGCCCTGGGCCAAGTGGCCCATTTCGACCCTCCCGCCGAGCGATTCCATATTCCCTGGCAGCGGGCCTTGAACTCCGTTTTGCCTCCGGACATCTCCGTGATCCATTCCGAAACCGTAAACGATTCCTTTCACGCCCGATTCTCAGCCACGGCCAAGGAGTATTCCTACACGCTCTGGCTGGAACCGGACTTTGTCCTGCCCCAGCGAATGCCCTTTGTCTGGGCCGTCGGCCCTCTCGACGTCAATGCTATGGACGCGGCATCCAAATATCTGATAGGCGAGCACGATTTCTCCGCATTCCAGAATGTCGGAACCACGGTCTCCAGCACCCACCGGACCATTCACGCTCTGGACATTGATACCGGTCCCTCGGACCGGGAACTCGTTCTCCGATTCCGGGCTGACGGATTCCTCAAACAGATGGTCCGAAATCTCGTCGGACTCCTCCACGACGTGGGCCGTGGACGTACCAACCTCGATCGAGCCCGATCCATCCTGAAATCCGGCGACCGCGCCTTGGGCCCTGCCACCGCCCCAGCCAGGGGCCTCTGCCTGGAACGAGTCTTCTACCCGGAAGACGAGATCCCCATACGCCCATGACCGGCATCCCCAGCCCTGTATATCCCAGCCCTGTTGACAGTTCCCATCCATCAGAGAATATTCTGCGAACGTCGTTCAATGATGCGTCCCCGGAGATTATTCCCACAGGCTCCGCAACCGTCTTGCAGGAGAAAGAAATCATGAAAAGACGTCTGATCCCTCTGGTCCTCGTCGTCCTTCTGCTCACACCCGCCCTGGCCCTGGCCCTAAGCGAGGAAACCTTCAAAGTCGATACCACGGCCGATCTAGTCGGCCTCTGTTCGGCTCCGGTCAGCAACCCCCTGCACAAAGGGGCGCACAACTTCTGCCTTGGATTTCTTGAGGGTGCCTACCACTACCACGTGGTGGCCAACATGGGCCCTTCAGGTCGCCGTCTGGTCTGCCTCCCCGATTCGGCTCCCCGGCGGGACGCCGTGGCCTCCCGCTTTGTCGAATGGGCCGGGCAGCACCCCGAATATCTCTCCGAGGAGCCCGTGGACTCGTGGTTCAGATTCCTTATCGAAACCTACCCATGCCCCGAATAGAACCCATTCCGGAATTCCGGTCATCATTTTAAGCCGGGAAAAAAAGGAGGCTGCCATGAAAAAAGCATTGATCGCCATCGCCCTGGCCGGATTTCTGGCTGTGGCCGGTTGCGCTGGAATGAGCCAGACCGAGCAGCGAACTCTGAGCGGAGGGGCCATTGGCGCGGCTGGAGGGGCACTGGTCGGAGCCATCGCTGGCGACACGGGTCTGGGCGTCGCCATCGGAACCGCTCTCGGAGCCGGAAGTGGATTTCTCTACGGCAAGCACGAGGAGTCCAGACAGCAGGCCTATGAACAGGGATATCAGGCCGGGCGTTCTAGCCAATAATCTTTTTCTGGCGCTTATAAGGATAAAGGCCCGAAGGATTCGTTTCCTCCGGGCCTTTCGTATTGAAGTGATGCCCGCGTTTAAATCTTGGCCGCTGTGCGCAGATCGTCCACGGCGTCGGTCTTCTCCCAGGTAAACTCCGGCCGTTCCCGGCCGAAATGCCCGTAGCAGGAAGCCTTCAGGTAGATGGGCCGCAACAGGTCCAGACGCTTCAGAATGTGGTAGGGCCGCAGATCAAAAACCTCGAGAACGGCTTTGGTCAAAACCTCATCCGGGACCTGGCCCGTGCCCATACCGGTGACCAGCACGGAAACCGGTTCGGCCACGCCAATGGCGTAGGCGATCTGGACTTCGCAGCGCTCGGCCAGCCCGGAAGCAACGACATTCTTGGCCAAATACCGGGCCATGTAGGCCCCGGACCGGTCCACCTTGGACGGGTCTTTGCCCGAAAAGGCCCCACCGCCGTGGTTGCCCATGCCCCCGTAGGTGTCCTGAATGATCTTGCGGCCTGTCAGGCCGCAGTCGCCCATGGGCCCGCCGATGACGAACCGGCCGGTGGTGTTCACGTAGTACTTGGTGTCATTGCCCAACATCTCGGCAGGCAATACTTTCTTGACCACCTCGTCGATGATGGCCTCGCGGAGATCCTGATAGGCGATCTCCTCGTCGTGCTGGGCGGCGACGACCACATGAGTCACCCGGGTCGGCACCCCGTTGAGATACTCGAAGCAGACCTCGGTCTTGCCGTCGGGCCGCAGGAAATCGAGGATCTTCTGCTTGCGGACATATGTCAGTCGGCGGGACAGCTTGTGGGCGTAGTAGATGGGCGCGGGCATGAGGGTCTCGGTCTCCTTGCAGGCGAACCCGAACATCATGCCCTGGTCTCCGGCCCCCTGTTCCTCGGCACTCTGCCGATTCACCCCCTGGGCGATGTCTGGGGACTGCTTGTCGATGGAGGATAGCACGGCGCAGGTGTCGGCGTCGAAGCCCATCTCAGAACTGGTGTACCCGATCTCGCGCACGGTTCTACGAACGATCTCCGGCAGGTCGGCGTATGCCGTGGTGCTGATCTCCCCGGCGATGAAGGCCAGGCCGGTGGTCACCAGAGTTTCGCAGGCCACACGGGCGGTTGGGTCCTGGCCGATAATGCAATCCAGGACCGCGTCGGAAATCTGGTCGGCCACCTTGTCCGGATGGCCTTCGGTCACCGACTCGGAGGTGAAGAGATACCTTTTAGATGTGACGTTCATTTTCTTTACTCCTCGTTTGTTCACCGGTCCTCGCCGAACCGGATGTTGTCGATCAGTCTGGTCCGGCCGAGAAAAAGAGCCACAGCCAGAACCGTTGTATCGTCCACCCTGTCCACGGGCTCGATGCTCGACCCATCCACGCAGGACGCGTAGTCTAGGCGGGACCCGGGCAGGTGTTTCTCGTAGTAGGCCGTCAGTCTGGCCTCGATCTCGACGGCCGAGTCCAAACTCTGCTTGCGGTAGAGTTCCCTGGCCATGACCAATCCGGTCTGCACGTACGGAGCCAGACGCTGCTCGTCCGGAGATAAATAGGCATTCCGGGAACTCATGGCCAGGCCGTCGGCCTCGCGGACGATGGGATGACCAACGATCTCCACCGGAATGTTCAGGTCCCGGACCATCCGCCGGATGACTGCCAACTGCTGCCAGTCCTTCTCCCCGAACACGGCCGCATGAGGCAGGCAGATCCAGAAGAGTTTGGCCACCACCGTGGCCACTCCCCGGAAATGGCCAGGTCGTGAGGCCCCGCACAAATGCTTGGATACCCCGGCCACCTCGATCCAGGTCGAGTGGTCCGGGGCGTACATCTCGGCGGAATCCGGACAGAACATAACGTCGGCCCCGTTCTCCGCGGCCAGGACCGCGTCCTTTTCCGGGTCCCTGGGATAGGCCGCCAGGTCCTCGCCCGGTCCGAACTGGGTCGGATTGACGAACAGGGAAACCACCACCCGGTCGGCCAGTTTTCCGGCCTGCCGGATCAAAGCCAGATGTCCGTCATGGAAAAAGCCCATGGTCGGCACAAGGCCGATCCGGAGTCCCTCGGATCTCCAGGCCAGGCAGCGACGCTGCATCTTCTCCGCCCTGCGAATCGTTTCCATGCCCGAATTCCTGTCCTAGTATCGATAGTGGTCGGGCTTGTAGGGCCCTTCGACGTCCACCCCGATGTAGGAGGCCTGCTCCGGGGTGAGTGTGTCCAATTCCACACCCAGACGGCCCAGATGGAGTCGGGCCACCTCCTCGTCCAGGCGCTTGGGCAGGACCATAACCTCGCGCGGATGGTCCTTGGCGGCCAGTTCCATCTGGGCCAGGACCTGGTTGGTGAAGCTGTTGCTCATGACAAAGCTCGGATGCCCGGTAGCGCAACCCAGATTGACCAGCCGCCCCTCGGCCAGAACGATGATGGACCGGCCGGATCCGAGAATCCACTTGTCCACCTGGGGCTTGATGGTCACCTTGCGGCAGGCCGGGCTCGTCTCCAGGTAGTGCATGTCGATCTCGCTGTCGAAATGGCCGATATTGCAAAGGATGGCCTCGTTGCGCATCATCTCCATGTGCCGCCCGGCAATGACCTTGTAGTTGCCCGTGGCCGTGACCAGGATGTCCGCCTGGGGTGCGGCCTTGTCCATGGTCGTCACCTCATACCCCTCCATGGCCGCCTGCAAGGCGCAAATGGGGTCGATCTCGGTCACCAGCACCCTGGCCCCCAGACCGCGCATGGCGTCGGCGCAGCCCTTGCCAACATCCCCGTACCCGGCCACCACGACCACCTTGCCGGCGATCATCACGTCCGTGGCCCGCTTGATCCCGTCGGCCAAAGACTCGCGGCACCCGTAGAGGTTGTCGAACTTGGACTTGGTCACCGAGTCGTTGACGTTGAAGGCCGGGAAGAGGAGGTCGCCTTTTTTCTGCATCTGGTAGAGCCGGTGGACCCCTGTGGTCGTCTCCTCGGACACGCCCCGGATCTTGGCCGCCATCCGGCCCCATTTGCCCGGATCGATCTTCAGGGATGCTGCCAACCGACCCATGACCCAACCCATTTCGCCCTCGTATGTGACATTGGCCAAGGCCGGGTCCTGTTCCATCCGTACTCCCTGGTGAACGAGCAGGGTGGCGTCACCGCCGTCATCAACGATCAGGTCCGGACCCGAGCCGTCGGGCCAGGTCAGGGCCTGCTCCGTGCACCACCAATAATCTTCCAGGGTCTCTCCCTTCCAGGCGAAAACCCGGGCCAGACCCTCCTTGGCCACGACTGCGGCGGCGTGGTCCTGGGTGGAGAAGATGTTGCAGGATGCCCAGCGCAGATCCGCACCCAGTTCCTTCAGCGTCTCGATGAGCATGGCCGTCTGGATGGTCATGTGCAGACTGCCCATGATCTTCATCCCGGCCAGGGGCTTGGCCTCCCCGTACTTCTCCCGCAGGGCCATGAGTCCGGGCATCTCGTTTTGGGCCAGATCCATCTCCTTGCGACCCCACTCGGCCAATCCGATGTCCGCGACCCTGTATTCCAGGTTAGGTTCCAGTGGTTTGGTCATTGTCTCTCCTTGCAATGCTGTGGCCCGAATCGTCGGACCGTTATCAATTCGATTTTCGTCGGGCCGTGAAAATCATGATCACCAGCCCGTTGTTCACTTCCATCCGTTCCGGGTCCTCTGCCTTGAACCCGGCCTGCTCGAGCCAGGTCCGGATCTCATCGCCGGAAAAACCCAGCCAGCGATCATGGAATCTGGTCCGCAAGGCCTCGTCCCTATGCCTCTCGAAATCAATAAGCACGAACCGGCCCCCTTCGGCCATTACCCGGGCCACTTCTCGGATCACCGTTAGAGGATCGTCCAGATGGTGAAGGACCAGACTCATAACCGCGCAGCCCACCTCACCGTCGCGCAGGGGCAGATGCTCCAGATCCCCAATACGCAGGCTGACCCCCGGATGGGAACCCAGAACCTGCCCGGCCCGCTCCAGCATTCGGGGCGAACTGTCCACCCCGATGAGAAGGGGACAATGGCCCGTCAACCGCTTCAGGATGGTGCCCGGTCCGCATCCCAGATCCACCAGGGATCTGCACCCGCTTGCCAACTCGGCCACCCGTCCGGCCAGATCGAAATCCCCGAGAACCTCGCGGTTCAACTGCTCCCACCGGGCCGCGGCCTGATCGAAAAAGCTCCGGGCCTGCTCCCTCCTGGAGGCCACCACAGCCTCGGCCCGGGACAAATCTTCCCGAACCTGCTCTTCCCGATCGAAAAATGGGCGCAGAGCCTCGACGAACAGCCCGGCCGAGCCTTCGCGGGCCACCCGGTAGAAGACCCATTGACCGTCTTTGCGCCAGTCCACCAGCCCTGCCCCGGCTAGGATTTTCAAATGGCGGGAAACCCGAGGCTGGGAACATTCCATGACCTGAACGATCTCGCCCACGTTCAGTTCATGCCTGGCCAGCAGGCCAAGGAGCCGGACCCGGGTCTCGTCACCCAGGGCCTTGGCCATCTCAGACAGGCTCATTCAATATCCTTACGCCTTAATATCTGCATATTCGAATATATCAATAGCGATCATCTGGCATGGTTGTCAATACCATAAATCGAATTGAAAATCGCTGCCCTGATGTTGACGCTCAACCCTTCAGCCGTCTATCATAAAGCCCATGTCGCTGACTTCAGCCTCGTCCGTCCTCTCCAATGTTCTGTCCCGCCTTGACGGGCAGGACCGGGCCTCCCTGTCTCCCCTGTGGAAAAATTGGACGGAAGTTCTCGGCCCCGGTCTGTCCGACCTAGCCAAACCGCTAGGGCACTCGCACACGACCCTCATCGTCGGAGCGGACGACGGCATGGTTCTCAACGAACTGACCTACATGTCTCCGGAAATACTGGATCGGGTCAATGCGTTTTTCGGTGACCGACGCTTTGACAAAGTCAAAGTCGAACTGCTACATGGCAAAACCCCATTGAACGAGATCCGGATCGATTCACCGGACTGTAGGATCATTCATACCCGTCCCCCGAACCTGCGCGCTCTTCCGGAAACCATTCCCGAAGACTCCTTGGCGGCCCGGGCCTACCACAAGTACAAGGCCCTCTTCGACCGCCTGGATACCTCTCGGAAAATGGACCTCGAAGGGGCCCGACCGGGGAGCCGAACAGAAACCGACAAGGAGCATTCATGACCGAACTGAACGTGACCCTGAAAAAACCTCTGGAAAAAATGACGGCCAAGGAACTCAAAGCCCTGGCCATGGACCAGATCCCCCAGATCACCGGCGCCTCCGGCATGGAAAAGGAGGCCCTCCTGGCCGCCATCAAGGAGGCCCTGGGCATCGTCGACGACGAGAACAAGATCAACCCGTACAAGTCCCGCATCCACCAGATCAAGAAGGATATCCGGGAACTCAAGGTCTCCAAGGACGGGCTCGGACCCGAGGCCAAAGCTCAGCGGGACGCCCTGCGCAAAAAGATCAAAGGCCTCAAGAAGACCACCCGCCGTCTAGCTTCGGCATAGACGCTGGCAAAAAAAGGCTTGACAGCCCCGACAAGGGTGCATTACGAACTTCCACTCTTGCTGGGGGATCGTCTAGCGGCAGGACTACGGACTCTGACTCCGTCAACCTAGGTTCAAATCCTAGTCCCCCAGCCAGGCCAAGCGTCCCCATCGTCTAGCCCGGTCCAGGACCCCAGATTTTCATTCTGGTTACAGGAGTTCAAATCTCCTTGGGGACGCCAAAAGCACGCAAGCCTGAAGCGGGAAACCCTTCAGGCTTTTTTTTCGCCCGGCATTGACCGGCCCTACGTTGACTTTGGACCGTCGGGTCCGTAAGTATCCGGCTTTGGAAATCCCGTTTTGAAACCGCAAGCAAGGATCGTGTATGGCCAAGGAAGAAGCCATCGAAGTTGAAGGGACCGTCGAAGAGGCCCTGCCCAACGCGATGTTTTTGATTCTGCTCGAAAATGGACACAAAGTTCTCGGGCACATCTCCGGAAAGATGCGCAAGTACTACATCCGCATCCTCCCCGGCGACAAGGTAAAGGTCGAACTGTCCCCCTATGATCTGACCAGGGGCCGCATCACATACCGCTACAAGTAGCTCCTTACCCCGGGCATGGCCGACATCGACCTTCACACCCACTCCACGGCCTCCGATGGAACTCTCCCACCAGGCAAACTGATCCGCGAGGCCGCCCGCCAGGGCCTCAAGGCCATCGCCCTGACCGACCATGACACCACTGCTGGCCTAGGGGAAGCCCTCCGGGTCGCTCACGAACTGGGCATGGAACTCATTCCCGGGGTGGAATTGAGTGTCGACTTTTCTCCGGGCTTCATGCATCTTCTCGGCCTCTGGCTGGCCCCCGAGGCCCCCAAACTGAACGCCGTTCTTGCCGATCTCCGCCATAAACGAGACACCCGCAACGAGCGCATAGTCTCTCGCCTCAACGAACTTGGCATCGACATCACCTACGACGAGGTTCGGGAACTGGCCGGAGAAGGCTCTGTCGGCCGACCCCACCTGGCCCAGATTCTCGTCCGCAAGGGAGTCGTGTCCTCGGTCAACCAGGCCTTTGCCGAATTCCTGGGCAGCACCGGCCGGGCCTACATCCCCAAGGAAAAGCTGACCCCGGAGCGGGCCGTGGAGGTCCTGCTCGAGGAAGGGGCCACCGTGATCCTGGCCCATCCGTACTCCCTCTACCAGACCCCCGAGGAAGAGGAAATGACCATGGTTCGCCTGAAAAATCTTGGCATGACCGGCATTGAGGCCTACTACTCCCTCCACGATAAGAAGACTACGAAACGCTACCTATCTCTGGCCAAGCGCCACGGGCTTCTGCCCACCTCGGGGTCCGACTTCCACGGCTACGTCAAGCCCGACATCTCTCTCGGCGTCGGCCAGGGCAACCTGACCGGCCCCTACGCCCTGCTCCAGGCCCTCAAGGACCACCGCACCGCCCAGGGACTACCCTGCTGACTTGACCATGCCCGCCCTGCCCGAACTCCTGGCCCCTGCCGGGGATATGGAAAAACTTCGGACTGCCCTGGCCTACGGAGCCGATGCCGTCTATCTGGCCATGGGGTCCCTCAGCCTGCGCTCCAAGGCCGGCTTCTCTCCCCAAGAACTTCCAGCGGCCCTGAACCTAGCCCATGCCCACGGCAGGCGCGTCTATCTCTGTCTAAACATCCTGGCTCGGGAGGAGCATCTTGTTCGGGCCGAAACGATCCTGACCGACCTGGCCTCGCTTTCTCTGGACGGCCTGATCATCGCCGATCCGGCTCTCCTCGATCTAGCCCTTGACCGTCTTCCCGGCGTCCCCATTCATCTGAGCACCCAGGCCGGGGCTTCCAACTCCGGAAGCGTCCGGTTCTGGTCCCGCCAGGGATGTGCCAGGGTCAACTTAGCACGGGAACTCTCCCACCAGGATATCCGGGCCGCAGCCCGAGCCTGCCCGGACATGGAACTCGAAGTTTTTGTCCACGGCGCTATGTGCATGGCCGTTTCCGGACGGTGTCTCATGAGCGCCCACCTCAACGACAGACCGGCAAACCTCGGCCTCTGCGCTCACCCGTGCCGCTATGAATACCGGCCCGTCTCTCTGTCTCTGGAAGAACGGGAGCGGACCGGAAGGGTCACTTGGGAGGTCGAGTGCGATCCCCCCTTCGCCAAGGTCATGAGTCCTGACGACCTCTGCCTCCTGCCCTATTTGCGCTGGTTCTGGAAGACCGGAATCCGGGCCTTGAAGATCGAGGGTCGGATGAAAAGCTCCCTCTACCTTGCCCTGGTCGTCGGAGCCTACCGGGCTGGCCTGGACGCCCTGGCCAAAGACAGATTCCGGCCTGATCCTCTCATGGCCGTCCTGGCCCGGGCCACGACCCGCTCCCTGGGCACCGGGTTCTTTCTGAACCGACAAAGAATCTTCTGCGGCCCGCGGCCGAGGCGGGACACAGGACCCGTCCTGGCCCGAATCATTGAACGACTGGGACCGGATTCCTGGTTGGTGGAAGCGAAGCAGGCATGGAACTCGGATCAGGACTTCGAAGTCCTGAAACCTGATCTCGAACCGGCCCCGATTCCGGCCAGATGCTACAGATTGGAGGATGAAGAAGGCATGGGACAGACCAAGGTCCATCCCGGCTGGATCGGAATCCTGCGGACCGAGCGACCCGAACCGCAGGAAGATCTTTTTCTGGTCACATCACAACCTTGGGCGCGACCATCCGACGACACAGTACGTGTCCAGCCGAATCCCAACGTTCATAAACACTGCGCTCAGAGATAATCCTGGTCCACACAGGCTCGACCCTCGTCGGTCATGACCTTGAGAAAACGGAGATTCAATCCATCCACTGGGGCTCCCGGGAAGCTCCGATGGCAGCCGTCGCACCTAATCATGCATGATTCGGTAGGGGCCAGGATCGGAACCTTATGTCCGCAGAATGGACAGGGATAGATAAAAATGATCTCCATCTTTTCGGGCCGCACAGGACCCACGGGCCTAGTCATCGAGGTCAGCTCCAGGCTGGTCACTATCATCCGGGGCAAGATCAACACTCCTTGCCCGAGAGTAAAGGCCCTCAAGATTGAACTGTTCCCGGATCTGATCCAGGAAGACATGGACCATGACGTCATTCAGATCGACCAAAATCCAGTTTCCGGTGGCCTGCCCCTCCATGCCCAGATAGTCCTGCCCGACCTCGGCCACCTTCTCCACAAACCACTCGGCCAGGGATCTTCCCTGGCGGACGCTCTGGACCGAGGCGATGAGCACTCCCTCGGTCACCCCGGACACCTTTCGGACATCCAGGGCCACAACCTGCCGGGCCCTGCGTTCACGCATCCACCCGGCCATGGTCTGCAACTTTTCATCCAGCGGCAAATCCCGAAAGGGAATCGTATCCACCCGCACCTCGTCATGCCTCGTGGGCATGTGTCTATGCCGGTTGCCCGGCAATTTCATCCCGGTACTCGGCCTCGGCGAGAATCCTGACGCCGAGCCTACGGGCCTTATCCATCTTGGCAGGACCGACCTTGTCCCCACAGACCAGGATGTCGGTCTTTTTGCTCACCGCACTCTGAACCATAGCTCCCATGGCCCTGGCCTCCTGTTCCATTTCTTCCCGGCTCTTGGCCATCTTGCCTGTGAAGACCACGGCCTTTCCGGCCAGGGGCCCGATCTGCGCCGACTCTCCGGTCAGCGGTGTGGGCAAAAGCCTGAACCCCAGTCCCGTCAGATGGGCCAGAAGTTTTTGTCTCTCCCGAAGGCCGCGGACAATACTCTGGCTAGTGATGGGCCCGAATCCTGAAATGCCCAGCACGTCGCTTTCCTCCAATCTTTCCAGCTCGGTCAGCGTAACCCGGGCCAACAGTTTACGACTGTCGCCCGGACCAAGATCGGGGATTCCCAAAGCGGCCAGAAACCGCCAGTCCTCCACAGGCTTAGTCCGGCTGATCTCCAGAGCCCGAATCAGATTGGCCGTCTGCACAGGCCCAAACCCGAGATCGAGGAAATCCTTCTCGGTCATGGCATAAACCTTGGGTAGGCTATCGTAGCCCCCGGCCACCATCCGGGCCACGGCCTTGGGTCCGAACCAGTCCGCCGTGCCCAGGGTCTTGAACCAGTGTTCGATACCCTGCCCGACCTGGGCCGGACACTGGGCATTGGGACAGACCAGGAAAATTCCCGCCTCCGAGAGAGCCGAGCCGCAGGATGGGCAGAACTCGGGAATTCGGCAATCATCCGAGGGTTCCAGAACGAATTCCAGTTTGGGAATGACCTCCCCGCTGCGGACAATCTCGACCCTGGCTCCGACTCCGGCCCTCTGACTTTTGAGCAAATCCGGGTTGTGGGCCGTCACCCGCCGGATGGTCGCCCCGCTCAGGGCCACCGGTTCCACCAAGAGGACCGGGGTAACCTTGCCGGTCCGGCCAGTGTTCCACTCGATGTCAAGAACTCGGGTCTCGGCCGTCTCCCCCTTGCGCTTGACCGCGATCTGCCAGCGGTAATGGTGGGAAGTCGCCCCCATGTGAACCCGGACGTCCTCGTCTACGACCTCCACGACCATCCCGTCCAGGGCGTAGTCCACCTGACCGGCCAGGTCGGCACCCACCTCGTCCATACGCCTCAGCAGCTCCTCCCCGGTCCCGGCCCAGAAGGGCAACGACGCGTAGGGTACAAAACGCACCGCCCCGTCCTCCAAGGCCTCCCTCGCCGCGTCGTTGACCGTATCAGAAGACACGATGCCCACGACCAGATTCCGGGGATGGACGAATGCCTCGGCCATGTGCTCGTCAAAATACGACTTGGAGATGACCATCTCTCCGGGCCCCTGACCGCGGCCGCCCACGGCCACCATGCCCTTGTCAAAGACCTGACTGACCTCGTACCCCACGACCCCGTTGCCCCTGGTGGCGAATGAGGTGCCGTAGTCCATGCCGGCCAGGCCGTCGAGTTTGGGCCGGACCCGAAATTGGACCTCGGCCGCGCCGATCTCGGTCGCCTCCTTTTCCACCCGGGCCACGAACCGGGCCAGATCCTCGGCCGTGTAGGCCTTCTCCATGGACAGCATGGCCGCCGGATGGCGAATTTCGGCCCGGCCCTCGAAACGCTCGGGCTCCACCCAGTGCAGAAATGGATGATCCGGGGCCAGGGAACGCAGCCGCTCCACGAGAAGATCGTAGGCCTCGTCGCTCAGCAGGGGCTCACCCTGGCGGTAGGCCTCGTTGTATCTGGTCAGGTCGCGAACCAGGGCCAGAACATCGGCCGAGACGGACATGGGATCAGGAAACCTTGCTTCCGGCCGAAACCTCGGATGACGGTCCCAGAAGAGCCATGCCGGATTCAGTCTTCACGGCCAGGACCATGCCTCTGGACTCCTGCCCCATGAGTTTGCGGGGCTTGAGATTGGCCACGACCACGACCTGGCGGCCCTTGATCGCTTCCGGAGTCCAATGGTCGGCCAGCCCAGCCACGATGGGCCTTGGCTCCGTCTCACCAAGGTCCACCAACAGGGACAGGAGGCGATCGGCCTTGGGCACCGGGAGGGCCGACACCACGGTCCCCACCCGAAGATCAATCTGCTGAAATTCGGAGAATTCGATGAAATCGCTCTGGATGGGAGAAAATTGGACGGCCTGGGCGGACTTGGGGCCGGAGTGTTCCTTGCCCTTGACCGGCTCGGGCTTTTCCAGCTCCCGTCTGGGAAAAACATTGGATCTGTCGGCTACTTCTGATCCGACCAACATGACCTGCCAGTCCTCGAGTTCACCGGCCAGATCTATCTGTTTCAAATCCAAAATTACGCCAAGCTGGCCGAGCATGGTCTTTGATGCCTCGGGCATGACCGGCCAGAGGTGCAGGGCAATCTTGCGCATGCCCTCCAGAAGAAGTCGAAGGACCGTGCCCAGACGTCTTGTGTCGCCGACTTTGTGCAGCTGCCACGGAGCCGACTGATCCACGTACTTGTTGAGGGCCCGGACGAAATCCCAGAGCCCATCCAGCCCCAGGGAAGGCTGAAACTCCCCGAAATGCTCTTGGAATCGACGCAGCCTCTGCCGCCCCAGGGCCACGACCTCGGCCTCGACCTCGCCCATGGGTCCGGCATCGGGCACCGTGCCCCCGAAATATTTGTGGGTCATGGTCAGAACCCGGCTAAACAGATTCCCGAGATCGTTGGCTAGATCCGAGTTCAGGCGCTGGACCAGGGCCTCTTCGGAAAATGAGGCGTCGGACCCAAACTGCATCTCCCGAAGCAGGAAATACCTGAAGGAATCGACCCCGTACTTCTCGGCCATCCCCAAAGGTTCGACCACGTTGCCAAGGCTCTTGGACATCTTGGTCTCGGCCACGGTCCAGTATCCGTGGACCCGCAGACCCTTGTACAGAGGAATTCCGGCGGCCATGAGCATGGTCGGCCAGAACACGGCGTGAGGCTTCAGAATATCCTTGGCCACCAGATGCCTGGCCCCAGGCCAAAACTGGGCAAAGGTCTTTCCGTCGGGCCAGTCCAGAGCCGAGATGTAGTTGATCAGGGCATCGAACCAGACATAGGTCACAAATCGGTCATCAAATGGCAGTTCCACCCCCCAGGTCAGCCGGGACTTGGGCCTGGAGATGCAGAGATCTCCGAGATCCTCTCGCAAAAGCCCCAGAACCTCGTTCCGGTAGCGTTCTGGTCTGATAAAATCCGGGTTTCGCTCCACATGTTCCCTAAGTCGATCAAGATAGGCGCTCATCCGGAAAAAATAATTCTGCTCGCGAATGAATTCCGGTTTGGTCTTGTGGTCAGGGCACAGGCCGTCCACAAGTTCCTTCTCGGTATAGAACCGTTCGCACCCGAAGCAGTAGTGGCCGCCATACTCGTCAAAATAGATGTCGCCACGGTCAAAGACCCGCTGCAGAACGGCCTGGACCACCTTCTTGTGGCTGTCCTCGGTGGTCCGTATGAACCGATCCGGCCGGGCGTCGAGCCTCGGCCACAGGTCGCGGAACAAGCCGCTGATCTGATCGGCGTATTCCTGAGGACTCTGGCCCCCGGCCTCGGCGGCCTTGACAATCTTGTCTCCGTGCTCATCTGTCCCAGTGAGAAAAAAGACCTCTTCCCCGGCCAGACGGTGAAACCTGGAGACCGCATCGGCCACGATGGTCGTGTAGGCGTGTCCCAAATGCGGCCTGGCATTGACGTAGTAGATGGGCGTGGACAGAAAAAAATGCTCCACTCGTGCGTTTCCTCCAGAAGATTCCGTCAATTGGTTTCCTGCGCCTGAGCCTTGCCTCCGCCGGGCTTGGCCTTGGCCGAACGCTTTCTCTTCCTGCGTTTCTTCTTGGGCTTGGACTTGGGCTCCTCGGACTTCGGGGCCGCCGACTCATGAGGCTTGGACTCGGCCGGACGCTCCTGCTCTTCGGCCGAACCTCTGCCGGGCTGAGAAACTCCTTTTTGCCGATCTTTTTCCGGTCTGGTCGGCCGGACCTTCCGCTCCCCGGCCTCCTCTTTGGAAGCCGTTTCTTCAGGGCTGTGGAATAAAGGCACGAAATCCGGGCCGGCACCGAGGTCTCCTGAACCGTTTGGGCCGGGTCGACCGGTCTCCTTGGGCTCAATGACCGTCTTCCCGTCCAAAAAGTCCTGCCACTCCTCCAAAGGAACCTCCATCTCCCGATTGTCCTCGGTCATGACGCTGATGGAATTCCGGAACAGGTTTCCCCTGAGGGTCTTGACCCGTCCCAAGGGCGAGGAGAACTTTCGCCCCATTTTCGGCAGACGGCCCTGGAAATCAGCGTAGTTGTCCTTTTCGTAGGCCAGGCAGCAGAGCAGGCGCCCGCATACCCCAGAAATCTTGGCCGGATTGAGGAACAGATTCTGATCCTTGGCCATTTTGATGGTTACCGGGTCGAAGGTCCGCAAAAACTGCCGACAGCAGCAGACCTGGCCACAATTCCCAAGCCCACCGAGCATCTGGGTCTCGTGACGGACCCCGATCTGGCGGAGTTCTATCCTGGTCCGGTAGGCCCGAACCAGTTCCTTGACCAGTTCCCGAAAATCGATCCGGCCCGGGGCCGTGAAGGAAAAGACCATCTTGGCCCGGTCAAAGAGGACCTCCACATCCACAAGCTTCATGTCCAGGGCCATGTTCTCGACGCACTCCCTGCAGAAGGAGCGCGCCTCCTTGGCCAGACGCTCGTTCTCGGCCTGGACGCGAAAATCATCCTCCGTGGCGATGCGATAGACGGAGCCCTGGGTACGGGCCTTGGATCCTTGGGTCTCCTCCGGCACGACCATATGGACCCGACCCATGGTCAGGCCGTCCCCGGTCTGGGCCAAGACATGGTCTCCCGGGGCCAGGACAAAAGCCCCGGCCGACAGAAAAAAAATAGGCCCGTGCCTGCGGAACTTCACTCCAACAGTCTGTGACATGACTCCTGCCAATCTCGAACAGAGGCGAGAAAGCTGAAAAGTTTGATGAAAAAAATCAACGGAACAGGGAATGTCGTCCGGATCATTCCCGGATCGGAACCTCCGTGGCCCCGAGAAGTCTCGCGGCCACAACTTTGGCCGCCCGACGACCAGCTCCCATGGCCATGACCACCGTGGCCGATCCAGTGACGATATCTCCCCCGGCAAACACATTGGGCAAGGACGTCTCACCGGTCTCGGGGTCTGCCACGATATAGCCTCGTCTGTTCAATTCGAGTCCAGGAGTATTCCGGGTCAGAACGGGATTCGATCCCGTTCCAACGGCGATGACTGCCATGTCGATCTCCAGAGACTCGGTCTGCCCTTCCAGACAGACAGGCCGACATCTCCCGCTCTCGTCCGGTTCACCAAGGCACATCTTCTGCAGACGCACCCCAGTCAGACGGCCCTGGTCGTCGCCCGAAAACTCCAATGGACCGCACAGGCAGACCAGTTCGACCCGTTCCTCCACTGCGTGTTCCAGCTCCTCGAGTCTCGCCGGCATCTCGTCCCTGGTCCGGCGATAGACAATAAAGACCTTGTCCGCACCAAGACGGAGTGCCGTCCGTGCCGAGTCCATGGCCACGTTGCCGCCGCCGAACACGGCCACTCTCCGCCCTCTGGTCACCGGGGTGTCATACTCCGGGAACCGGTAGCCCTTCATGAGATTCACCCGGGTCAGATACTCATTGGCCGAATAGACGCCGATCAGGTTCTCTCCGGGTACGCCCAAAAACCGGGGCAGTCCGGCCCCCACTCCGACAAACACGGCCTTGAAGCCTTGGTTCAAGAGTTCCTGAACTCCCACGGTTCGACCGACAACTGCATTGGTCTCAAAAGACACGCCCTGGGCCTCAAGCTGTTCCACCTCCAATGCCACGATGGACTTGGGTAGCCGGAATTCTGGGATGCCGTAGACGAGCACCCCGCCGACCTCGTGCATGGCCTCGAAGACCGTGACCGGAATTCCCCGGGTCGCAAGATAGCCCGCAAAGGTCAGGCTGGCCGGTCCGGAACCCACGGCCGCCACCCGGAGATCCTCCTGGGGCAGGGGACATTCGTCACCGCCAGTCAAGGACTGACAAGCCGAGGAAGCGTAGTGGCTATCGGCCACAAACCTCTCCAGCCGACCAATGGCCACAGGTTCGTATTTCCGGCCCAGGGTGCAGGCCCCTTCGCACTGATTTTCCTGCGGACAAACCCGACCACAGACCGCCGGAAGGCTGTTGGTGGCCTTGATGGCCCGAAAGGCCTCGTCGAGCCGTCCCTCTGCGACTTCTCTGATGAACCCCCGGCAATCGACCTCAACGGGACAACCCGCCTGACACGTCGGTTTCTTGCATTGCAGGCATCGCCTGGCCTCGGTCTGGGCTTCGGCCAGGGTGTACCCCAAGGCCACCTCGTTAAAATTGTCCCTGCGGACCTCGGGGGCCTGCATGGACATGGACGTCCGCTTAGGAACGATGATCTTTTTGGCCATGACACTCACAGAATTCCCGGTAGGAAAGTTGCTCGTCCTCGCAAAAAGCCCGCAGCCTGCGTTTGAGTTCCAAAAAATCCACGCCATGGGCATCGAACTCGGGGCCGTCCACACAGGCGAAACGCACGGCCCCGTCCACGGTCACCCGGCAGGCTCCGCACATGCCAATGCCGTCGACCATGATCGGGTTCAAACTGACGATGGTTTTCACCCCGAATTCCTTGGTGGTCTTGGCCACGGCCTCCATCATCGGCACCGGGCCCACGGCCACCACTTCGCGAATCTCGGGATCCTCGGCCAGCCTACTCTTCAAAACATCGGTAACGAACCCCTTGTGCCCGGCCGAGCCGTCGTCCGTGGCCACCAAAATCTTGTGACAAAAGGAGGACAGTTCCGACTCGAAAAGCAAAAGATCCCTGCTCCTGGCCCCGATGACGGCCACGACCTCGTTGCCGGCCCGGGCATGGCCCTTGGCGATATGGTGCATGGCCGCGATACCCGTACCTCCGCCAACGCAGACCACTCTCCCAATCTTCTCAATAGCCGTTGGTTTGCCAAGAGGACCACAGAAATCGAGGATCATGTCCCCGGGGTTCAAGGTGTCTAGCAGGGCCGTAGTCTTGCCCAGAACCATGTAGACGATTTTGACCAGCCCGACTTCAGGGTCGGTGTCAGCAATAGTCAGGGGAATCCTTTCGCCTTTTTCTGACAGACGCAGGACCACAAAATTGCCCGGCAGGGCCTTGGCGGCCACGGCCGGGGCGTCCACGTCCATCTCCGTGACCCGGCCCGGAATGAGGATTTTCTTGTTCACGACGCGTGCTGACATAAACCTCAGCCCTCCCTCACGTTGTCTCGGCACCGATAGTGCCCGTAAAATTTTCTGCCCCGGTCCTTGTCAAGTGCTCGTCGACGGTATATGGGGAAAGCGTCGATGAAACTTCGGGCCTGAGGCCCGACAGACCATTGGGGTTTGACCGCGCATGCAGATCCAGGGCTTTTCCCAGGCCGACCTCTACACCAGTTCAGGACGCCTCTCGCCCAAGACGGAACCAATTCTTCCGGTGATTTCTAACGCCCGGGTCAGTTCCCGAAATTTCTCCCTGCGACTTGGTCCAGCCACCCTGGAATACTCGTCACAGAGACTGATCCCAGAACCCGAACCCGGCCCGTCCCTGACCGGCCTTCGCCGATCCTTTGCAGACGAACTGGGCCGCCAGATGACCTTCATGTCCCTGGCCCGGCCCGACTCCGGTTACGCCGGCCTGGACACCGGCCTGGGCCGATTGTCACCTACCCAGGCGGCTCGGCAATACCAGACCCAGACCACCAACTACCGCCCTCGCCCGACCATGATCAGCATCATGGCCTAGGCAACCGGCCCTAAAATCTCAGGACTTGGCACTCCCGGCCACCGTCTCTCGGACCCGAAGCAGTGCCCGTTCCAGCCCCAAAGTCTCGCTCCCTCCGGCCTGGGCCATGTCCGGCCGGCCTCCACCGCTGCCCCCGATCTCGGCCGCCGCGTCACGAATGAGGTCCGGAGCCGTGAACCGACCGTGTAGGTCGGGACTGACGAACAAAACCAGCATGGCCTTGTCGTCCATGACCGCCCCCAGACAGACGACTCCCGTCTGGATCCTGGACCGCAGATCGTCCATGAGCTTGCGCAGAGCACCCATGTTCGGGGACTCCACCCGACGCACCAGAACCTTGACACCGCGCACATCCTCCAATCCAGCCATGATGTCCTGGCCACTGCCGGAAACCAGCTTGTCCTGGAGCTGCTCGATTTCCTTGGCCAGTTTCCGGGCTTGAGCCTGGAGATCGCGGACCCTGAAGCCCAATTCGTCGGGCCTGGCCTTGAGAATCTGAGCCGCTTCCCGGGCCACGTCACGCATGGTCCGCCAATGATTCAAAGCCGTCCAGCCTGTGGCCGCCTCGATCCGGCGAACCCCCGATGCAATGCCGCCCTCGGACAGGATGCAGAAAGACCCGGCCTGTCCTGTGGACCGCAGATGCGTCCCTCCGCAAAGTTCCGTGGACTCGCCCTCGATCTCCACCACCCGGACCCTGTCCCCGTATTTTTCGCCGAACAGGGCTATGGCTCCCTTGGTCACAGCCTCGTCATAGGCCATCTCGTGCTGGCCGACCTCGGCATTGATTAGAATAGCCCGGTTGACCTCTTCTTCGACCGTGGAAATCTCCTCTTGGGTCATGGCTGCAATGTGGGTGAAGTCGAAACGCAGACGATCCGGCCCTACCAGGGATCCGGCCTGTTTGACGTGCTCGCCAAGGACCTTGCGTAGAGCCGCGTGCAAAAGATGGGTGCAGGTGTGATTGCGAGCCGTGGCCACCCGAAGCCCTTCCTCCACCACCAGCTCCACCTCACCGTCCAAAAGAATTTCCCCGTCCTGGACCTCGACCTTGTGTACAGTCAGAGTTGGAGATGGTTTAAGGGTCTCCGTGACCCTGGCCCGACCAACCTGGCCGATCATCTGGCCCGTGTCGCCCGCCTGGCCGCCGGATTCACCGTAGAACGGGGTCAAACCGGTGACCGTGTACCCGATCCGCCCCTTGGCCAAGGCCGCGACCGTCTCCCCGTTCTCGTCCATGAGGGCCACAATCCGGCCCACGGCCCGAAGAGCCTCGTAGCCCACGAACCTCGTCTCCAGCCCATCTTCCAAAAGTCTTGAAAACCGGCCGGCCAAATCCTTCTCTCCGGACCCGGACCAGGCTTCTTTGGACTGCTTTTTCTGTCGTCGCATGAATTCCTGGAACCCGGCCTCGTCCACGCTCATTCCCCGCTTCTCGGCCACGTCGTTGACGATGTCCAGAGGAAATCCAAAAGTGTCGTAGAGTTTAAAGGCCGTTTCCCCGTCGATGACCGTTCGGCCAGACCGCTCGGCCCCGAGCATTTCCTCCTCAAGGATAGCCAGGCCCTTGTCCAGGGTCCGGCTGAACTGCTCTTCTTCCTTGCGGACCACCCGGGCCATGAAATCCATGTTCTGGGATAGCTCAGGGTAGGCATCGCCCATTCGCCGACAGACCAGCAGACATTGTTCATGAAGGAAGGGTTCCTCCCGGCCGATGAGCCGGCCGAAACGGAAGGCCCGGCGGATGAGGCGGCGAAGGACGTAGCCTCGGCCTTCGTTGGAGGGAAGTACCCCGTCGGCGATGAGAAATGCAACGGCCCGGCTGTGATCGGCCACGACCCGCAATGCCGTGTCCGTTTCCTCGTCTTGGC
>RZZR01000042.1 GCA_009929795.1 Deltaproteobacteria bacterium
TCGAATCCGTCCTCCACGGCCTTGTCGAAATTGGGGCCGCCGGGTCGCTGGCCGATGACCACCTTGAGGCCAGAATCGCGAAGGTTCTGGGCGTGGGCGTGCCCCTGGCTTCCGTATCCGATGATGGCCACGGTCTTGTCCTGCAGGACGTTCAGGTCGGCGTCCTGGTCGTAGTAGATTCTCATGCTCTCCTTTCTCCCTCCGGATATGCGTTCATCCGGCCTGTTGTCGTTCAATCCTCTTCCAATTGCATGGACCGTTTCATGGCCATGGGTCCAGTCCTGGCGAATTCCTTGACCCCAAATCTCTGCAGCAAGCTGATGATCGGCCGAATCTTGCCCTGATCCCCGGTGATCTCCAGAGTCAGGTCCTGGGCGCTGACATCGACCACCTTACAACGAAAAATATCGGCGATGCGAAGGATCTCGGCACGGTGCGACTCTTCGGCGTTGACCTTGATGAGCACCATTTCCCGGTCCACGGACTGCATATGGGTCAGGTCCACCACCTTGATGACCGTGACCAACTTGCGGACCTGCTTGATGATCTGCTCGACGATCAAATCGTCTCCCCGGGTGCAGATGGTCATCCGGGAAACCCCTTTTTCCAGGGTCGGACCAACGTTGAGTGATTCGATATTGAATCCCCTGCCGCTGAACAGGCCCGCCACCCGGGAAAGTACTCCGGGCTCGTTCTCAACCAGTATGGAAAGTATGTGTCGCATGGATGGACTCCTGAATTTCCGGGCCTAGACGAGCAGCATGTCCGTCAGGGCGGCCCCGGCCGGGACCATGGGGTAGACGTTTTCCTCCTGGGCCACCTGCACGTCGATTATGGCCGGACTTTTCGAGGCCAAGGCCTTGCGAAGCACCGGCTCCAGGTCTTCCTGCCTAGTGATCCTGTAGCCCTCGGCCCCGTAGGCCAAGGCCAGGGCCACGAAATCGGGATTTCGATGCAGGCAGGTGGAACAGTAATTCTTATCGTAGAACAAATCCTGCCACTGCCGCACCATGCCCAGATAGCCGTTGTTCAAAATAACGATCTTGACCGGAAGTTCGTAGCTGACCGCCGTGGCCATCTCCTGGATGTTCATCTGGATGGAGCCGTCACCGGCGATATCGATCACCAGACGATCCGGAAAGGCGAACTGAGCACCTATGGCCGCGGGGAAGCCGTAACCCATGGTTCCCAGGCCACCGGAGGTCAGAAGGGTTCTCGGCTTGGTGTATTTGAAGAACTGGGCGGCCCACATCTGATTCTGGCCAACCTCGGTGGAAATAATGGCCTCACCCTTGGTGATCTCATAGAGCATTTCCACCACGGCCTGAGGCTTGATCGGTCCGTCGCACTTCTCGTATGTCAACGGATGGGATGCCATCCAGCCGTCCACCTCCCGCCGCCAGTCGGCATGCTTGGCCTGCCAATCGGTTGTTTCCCGGCCCAAAACGCTCCGCAACCCCTTGAGGGCCAAGCGGCAATCAGACACGATGGGCACGTCCACCACCACATTCTTCTGGATGGACGTCGGATCGATGTCGATGTGTACGATCTTGGCCTTGGAGGCGAAGGAACTGATCTTGCCGGTCACCCGGTCATCGAACCTAGCCCCCACGGAGAGGAGCAGATCACAGTTGCCGATGGCCATATTGGCCGCGTAGGTCCCATGCATTCCGAGCATGCCCAGCCAGAGCGGATCGTCACCAGGGAAGGCCCCGAGGCCCATGAGGGTCGTGGTCACTGGAATGTTCAGATGCCTAGCCAAACCGGTTAACTCCTCTGAGGCTTCCGAGGAGATGACTCCGCCTCCGGCGTAGATCACCGGCCTGCGAGAAAAGGACAGGAGTTCGCCCACTTTCTGGAGCTGCTTGTGATTGGGCTGATAATTCGGGTTGTAGCTCCGCATTTTTATCGAGTCAGGATACTCGAACTCGGTCTTGGCCTGAACCACGTCCTTGGGCAGATCCACCAACACCGGACCGGGCCGCCCGGTCCGGGCCAGATAGAATGCCTGTTTGACGACCATGGCCAGATCGCGGACGTCCTTGACCAAATAGTTGTGCTTGGTGCACGGCCTGGTAATACCCACAATGTCGGCCTCTTGGAAGGCATCGTTACCGATCAGGCTAGTAGGAACCTGACCGGTAAAAATGACCAGAGGGATGGAATCCATGTAGGCTGTGGCGATGCCGGTTACTGTGTTGGTCGCCCCTGGGCCGGAGGTGACCAGACAGACCCCTACCTTGCCCGAGGCCCGGGCGTAGCCGTCGGCCGCGTGAACCGCTCCCTGCTCGTGTCTGACGAGCACGTGCTGCATGGGATAGTTGGGAATTTGGTCGTAGATGTCGATGACAGCCCCTCCGGGAAAGCCAAAGACTGTGTCCACACCTTCCCGGCCCAGACACTCGAGAAGAATTTTTGCCCCTGTGAGCTCCATACCTAGTCTCCCGTACGCTGATACGAATCGAGGATCACCTGAATTCTGGTCTTCCCGGCGAGCTTGGTCTTCTTGATCTGCTTAAGCTCCAACTCGTCCCCCGGCGTCAAAAAGGGCTTGGAAACCAATTTTTCGACCTGGCGCTCGTACTCCTGATGTTTTTCCCAAAGGTCCCTGAGCTCTTCATTCTCCGGGGCATACTTGACGATAAGTTCGATCTCGTGCTGTTCCATGTCGGCCTCCAATGGTTGACGTCTGTATGGACGATGGTCACAGATTCTCTTTCAATCGATTCCAATCCGGCCGGGCATCCTCGGCGATGACTACAACCTTCCGGCGACCCGTCTGCCCGACCTCGATCTTCAAATCCCCCGGCCTGATACCCAAAAATCCCGACAACATCTTGACCAAAGCCTCGTTTGCCTTGTTATCCACAGGTGGGGCCGTGATGCGCACCTTGAGGGCCTCTCCGTGCATCCCGCACACGGCATCGTTTCCAGCTCTGGGTTGGACCCACAGACGCAGAACCCATCCCTTGCGGCTCTTGGTCACGCATGACGGCAGACATGTGGGTTCAATATTCGACATAGCGAATCGATCTTTCTCCACCGGGGCTCACACCAGCCTTGAAGATGGAGTTTGCTGAAAGGTGGTACAAAACTCAAGGACAAATATGCCGTGAGGCCGGTATTGGTCCGGGAGCGGTCACATGTGGCCCCCGGCCTGAAACAAGGTCCGGACGATGAACATCCGCAGGAACTGGATGGCCAGGAGAACGACCACCGGTGAAAGGTCCAGGCCGCTGAAATAGGTGAAAGGCAGCCACTGTCTGACCTTGGCGAACACGGGCTGGGTCAGGGAGTTGAGAATCCGGACGATGGGGTTGTAGGGGTCGGGGTTGACCCAGGACAAAAGGGCCGAGACGATCACGATCCAGAAATAGAGATTGAGGACCATGTCCAAGACGCTGGCCAGGGCCTGAAAGAGATTGCCGAAAACGAACACCGAGACCTCCTCGTGTCTATTGTTGATTGCCGACAGAATGGGCCCGCAGAAAAAGGGCCCGCAGATCGTCGAAATCCAGAATGAGCATGTCTGACTCCAGGTCCCGGTTCCCGTAGGACCAGAACGGAACCCCTCCGGCCCTGGCCGCCCCATGGTCCAGGTCGGAGTCGCCTATGAAGACAACCTGATGGGATTGTAGGCTCCATCGGCCGAGAATGAGGTCCAGACTCTCCGGGTCGGGTTTGGGCCGGGAGACCATTCGGGAAGTGACCACCGGATCGAAGATGCCTTCGAGCGCGAAATGCTTAAGCACGAAATCCATGGTGTCCGTCCGGTTTGTGTTTACCGCCAGCCCGAGGCCCAGCGTCCGGAGGGTAGACAATAAAGACGGCAAACCCGGAGAAGGACGCATCAGTGGAATCAATTTTCGATAGTCGATGGATGCCCGGACGGCCTCGGCTCGTTCCAAAAGCTCCCTGGGCACAATTTTGGCAACGGAGTCGGCTACGTGATGGGTGTGGACAAAAGCCAGTTCGTCCTCGTTCATGGGCGGAAGGCCCAGAGCCTCGCGGATCAGATTGTAATAACAGCGGTTGACTTCCAGGGAATCGAACAGGACTCCGTCACAATCGAAAATCACTCCCCTCAGGCCGGCCACCACGGTCAGCGGCGTTTCCGGCCCACAGATCATCGGCTGTTCCGATCTCACTTCATGGCCTCGGGAAAAAGTTCGACAGCCTTTTCCCGCAGCTTGTATTTCTGGATCTTCCCGCTGGCCGTCATGGGGTAGGAATCAACGAAAGCGATATATTTTGGAGTCTTATATCTGGCGATCTTCCCCCGACAGAAATCCTTGACGTCTTCCGGGGCACACTCGAATCCCGGCTTCAGAATGATAAAGGCCCCGACCTCCTCCCCGTACTTGTGGCTGGGCACTCCGACCACTTGGACGTCGGACACGCCGTCCATGGTGTACAGAAACTCCTCAACCTCTCGGGGGTATATGTTTTCTCCCCCCCGAATGATCATGTCCTTGATCCGGCCGGTGATCCGCAGATACCCTTGCTCGTCCATGGTTCCCAGATCCCCGGAATGGAGCCACCCATCCTTGTCGATGGCCTTGGCCGTGGCCTCGGGCATCTTGTAGTAGCCCTTCATGACATTGTAGCCCCGGCAACAGACCTCGCCCTGGACCCCCGAGGCGACCGGCTCGTTGGTCTCCGGGTCCACCACCCGGACCTCAATCATAGGCATGGCCCGGCCCACGCTTTCGACCCGTTTGGCGATGTCGTCGTCCACCCGCGTCTGGGTCATGACCGGGGAACCCTCGGTCAACCCATAACAGATGGTGATCTCTCGTTGATTCATGCATTCGATGACCTGACGCATGACCCGCACCGGACAGGGTGACCCGGCCATGATTCCGGTCCGTAGAGAACTGAAGTCGAACTTGTGGAACAGCTTGTGTTCCAAGATGGCAATAAACATGGTCGGCACCCCGTAAAGGGCCGTGCACCGCTCCGCCTCCACCGAAGTCATGGCTAGAAGCGGGTCGAACCCCTCCAGAATAACCATGGCGCTGCCATGGGTCACGCAGGCCATGACTCCGAGAACGCAGCCGAAACAGTGAAACAAGGGAACTGGGATGCAGACCCGATCCCTTTCGGTGAAGAACTGGTTCTCGCCGATCCAGAACCCGTTGTTGCCGATGTTCACATGGGTCAACATGACCCCCTTGGGAAATCCCGTGGTTCCCGAGGTGTACTGCATGTTGACCACGTCGTGGGGCGACAGGCCTCTTTGTCGGTCCTTGTACTCCCGGTCCGAAACCATCTGGCCCAAGGCGAGTATCTCGGGCAAGGAATACATTCCTCGGTGCTTCTCCTGACCCAGGAAAAAGACTTTTTTCAATAGGGGGAATTTCCCGGGACGCAAAAACCCTCGTTCCTGGGTTTTGAGTTCCGGGACAAGTTCGTAGAGCGTCTGCACGAAATCCGTATCCCTGAACCCGTCGATGAGCACGAAATACTCGGCTTCGGATTGCTTGAGGAGATATTCAACTTCCCGAATCTTATAGTTGGTGTTCACCGTCAAAAGAACGGCCCCGATTCTGGCCGTGGCAAACTGAAAGGCCACCCAATAGGGGACGTTGGTGGCCCAGATGGCCACTTTATCTCCTTGCTCGACGCCTAGGGCCATCAGCCCCTTGGCCAACTGATCGACAACATCCCTAAATTGGGCGTAGGTCAGACGAAAATCCCGATCCACGTAGACCACGGCCTCGTTGTCCGGATAACGATCCGCAGTCCTGTCCAGCCACTCGCCCAGGGTCAATTCTCTCAAAACATCCTGTGCCACCATCACCGCCGCCGCTCCTTGTACGAGTTTACGCTCCGACCGCCCCGGCGACCGATCCCAATTCCGGAATCAGGGCTACTCGGGAAAGTAGAGAACAGCATAGATTTCCGCCGGTTCCGATCCAGCGGTCCCAACGTGATGAGGAACGATGGAGTTGTAGTACATGCTGTCTCCCACCTTGAGCACATGACGCTCCCGGCCGTACACGAGCTCCACCTGTCCTTTGTGGACGACGATGAACTCCTCGCCCTCGTGGGAAGACAGAACCTTGTCACCATCTGTAGGCAGGATCTGGATGAAAAACGGTTCCATCCGTCGATCACTCTTGCCCTTGCCCAGGGAGTGAAAACGGAGTCCAACGGACTTGTTCGCGCCCGTGAGCATGCTCAATTCTTCCTCACGGTCCTCCAGCCTGGTCACCAAGGGGTCCGTGCTCACCGCATCGTCCAGAAACGTCCCCAGGCGGACGCCCAATGCTCGGGCAACCTTGAGAAGCGGCCCCAGAGACGGATAAACATTTTCATCCTCGAGTGCCCGGACAAATTCGAGATCGAGTCCTGTCCTCTCGGCCAGATCCTCGAGGTTCATGCCGTTCATCTCCCGGTACTTCCGGATGCGCGCTCCCAGTTTTTCACTATTCATCTTCACTCCTTGTCTCTCTTGCGTCGAATCCCTGAAAGCATACGGTCAGTCCCCCGGATGCTTTGTTCACGATCCTCGCGGCCAAAAGGGCCTCGCGGTCGAGATCGGCCCGCAAGGCCTCGCCCATGCCCTTCGGTAAACCCAAGCTACGGGCCATGTCCCGGTCAACCAAGGCAAAGGTCGCGCCCAACTCCTTCATCCCGGCCAATACTTCGGCCGACGGACAATAGAGGACCGTCCCGTCCGAAATCAGGCGGGCGTAGACCGGAAGCAGGCGCTCCCACGGCGGAAGAAAAGTCTCCGTCACCGAAAGATCTGGCCTCCGGACCTCGCCGGCATCTTCTTCATCAAGGCCAAGGGCTGATTCGATTCGGTCCCATCCGGTTCCGATGTCCTTGTCGGCGGCTCGAAGCTGCACGTGGTCCAGCTCAAGAAAAAAAGCCAGGGCCGCCTCGGCCTGAGCGACCTGAACCGGGTCGATCGATTTACTTTCCCTCCCCCGATCCAGCTCCGCCAGTTCGGAACGAAGATGCAGTGACGATCCCGAAAAAAAATTTTCTTCGCCGCGGGCCGCGAAATACGCCATGTCGGCCGGCCGTCGGACCTGAAGCCCGAAATTCAGGGCCTCATCCCGAAAACGCTCCAGGGTCCGTCCGTCCATGGGCAGACCTGTAGGACGCCAATAGCGGGGGTCTTCCTTCGGGGCCAGGCCCGGGTCCAGCAGATAAACCCCGTCGGGGACCTCGATCGACGCGAGCTCCGGATGCATGAAGGGAAACAGAATCAGACGTGGATCGTTCATGATTCACTCGTTGTTTGCTGTGTTTGTTCGATTTTTTCGAGCCGATGCTACCAGGATACGTCGACTGCTCCAGGGCTGAAACGCCGACAGGCCCCAAGGCAAGAAGGCAGTCGAAGGACGCAAATCATCCCGAGGACCAGATGCCCACAGCTGTCTCCTCCCTCCAGGCCGAAGTCGGGACAGGACTTGAACAAGGCCTCAGCCTCGGACTGACGTCCGGCCCAAATCCGACCAGTGACCGCCGCGTCGAGATGGAACGACTCGGCCCGATCAAGCAGATCGTCGAATCTTCGTTCAAGCTCGACCAGGACCCGACATCTCCAGACCTGGGCATAGCCCGGGTTGAGGACCTCTTCATAGAGGCAACGCCCCTGAATGTAAAACCTGCAGCCTCGGCCCGGAAACGCGGTCACGTCGGCCATGGCCCATCCTGCTGGAGCCATGGGCGCTTCCAGTCTCGCCTTCCCTTTCTTGACCCCCCCCTGTCCAGGGTGTACATCGGCTCCACCAACGCACAGGAGGGTACAATGTTCGGCATAGGCATACCTGAACTTATCATCATTCTGGTTATTGTTCTGATCATTTTCGGGGCCAACAAGCTGCCAGAAATCGGATCGGGCATGGGGCGAGCCATCAAAAATTTCAAAAAGGCCACGTCCGAGCCCGAGGAAATCGATGTCACATCCTCCGAGGACAAGGAAAAGACAGCCTCGAAATCCAAAGAGTAACAACGGGTCCCCGCAAACCGACAGACGACCCGGGCCAGCTAGGCCCGGGTCGTCTTTTTTTCTCACGCCATCAGGCAAAAGCCCGAAAAATTTAGAACCGCAGTGCCGTGTCCCGCTCCAAATTCCAGGCCACCCAAGGATCTTCCTTGTCCTTTTGCGTGTCGAATGGTTTGGGCGGTGCATAGGAGCCGTCTGGGGCGATGGAGAACTGATACCCCTTGGCCACGATGACCAGCCACTCTTCGAGACTGACCTCGTGGGGGCCGGGGACACGGGTCGGGCCCTGAACCCTGGTCGGTTGACTTTCGGACGGTGAGGAACCCACCGAAGGAGACACCGGTCGATATCCAACCTCAATCTCGCCGTCGTAGACGAAGTAGTTGCTAAACAGGTCAAGATTTACCCTGAGTCTATACACGGTGCCGGCCACACCGGCCACAGCCGTGGGGGAATTGACCAGGAACGTGCTCTCCTCTCCTAAAAGGCCCTGAACCTTGGCCCAGCAGTCTCCCAGGGCCACGTCCACATCCACCTTTCGTTTGCGGTCGGCGTAGTCGGCACTGATTAGGGTGAACTCTGTTCCAGCCGAAAAACGCAGTACGCTCTTATCGGCCAAGGTCAGTTCCATGCGCGATTCCGGTCCGACCCTGACCGTAGCCGGAGCCTCGACGAGATGGTTCACCTCGAGAGGGCTCGTCTCATCCCCAACCACCAGAACAGCGCTGCCCTCCAAAAACGAGACCGCTGCACTGCCGGACACGGGCAAAGTGTATTCACGAGCTCCGACCAGCGCGGAGACCATGATCAGCAGCATGGTCATCACGGCACATTTCATCGTTCTCATACCCGATTCCTCCCTGCGGCCAATAATTTGACGGCCGCGTTCATTGCTCGTTGGCCAGGACCGATCGGCCCCATTCCCGGCAACGGGTTACCTCCAGCCCCCTGGAAACAGCATGACCCTTGAGTCGGGCTCGGAACTCGTCCGGATCAGCCGACCGCACCTGCCATCTACCGGTCAGTTCCACGGGACCCATGCCAAGTTCGACCAGAACCATCTCCTCCACGATCCCCTTCCAGGAGGAAACCTCCCGCTCGAAGACCTGAACCCCTGAACTCACGAACCACCCGCGAATCTCGACATCCAGAGTTTTGACCGCTTCGGACACGACCTCCGGAAGCCGAAAATAGTTCGGCCACAATCCGGAAAACACCTCGTCCACGTCCTTGCCCTGGGCCTGCCACGATGTGTCTCCCGCGACGAGACGACCTCTCCAGTTTTTCTGATGGTGGTCAAGCGACAGGCGTGGAACCCCCTCGGCCCCGAATCCAACGGATGCCAATCCGTACAGGGTTTCCAAGGCCCGAATTCGTTCCCGGACCTGACCGTCGGGTGATGAAACTTCCAGTACATACTCTGTCAGATTCCTGGAGTTGTAGAGAACTCCGACATCCTTAAGCCTTTCCTTGAGGGCTGCTTCGTCCACCAAAACTTCCAGTTCCATGACGGCCTCTCCGTCAGACAGGGAGACCTCCAGACCCAGTTCCGAGTACCCGAGAATCAAGCTGTCAGCCCGTTGGCCGAGCCATTCGCGAAGCATATACCACCGCTCTATGGGGGGGTGAGGTCTGATCATCGCCCGGGCCGCCTGAAGCACTCCCTCCCGGAATCCTTCGGCCTTGGCCCGATTTCTGAGAGACTGAGTGTCCGAATCATCTTCCAGCGGGACCACCGCTGTCACCCGTTCGGCCGGGTAGGCCGATCCATTCCAAAGGAGCAGAAGCGCTGCCCAGACTAAATACCGACCCAGCTTGCTCATACCGGAAAATTTCCCGAAAATTCGATTGATCATGAAGTGTGACGAAAAGCCTTGCCGGGAAACGCGCAAGGGGATGGTCTTCCCATCCCCTTGGCGCAGGCCCGGTCTTCGGGTCCGGAAACCCGACGCTTCAATGGCCTAGAAAACGCTCAGTTCGTTCTTCAGTCTTTGGATGGAGAGCAGGGCGTCCACGCCCGTCACATACTGGTGCGGATTGAACTTGTTGGTCCTCATGTCCAGGCTCAAAAGCCCCTTGCTGATGCTGACCATGGCCGCATTGAACGCATAGTTATCACTGCCGATGTCTGCGATTCGACTCTTCTCCCCGATATACTCGGTGGCCAAATCGGTCTTGCCTGTGGCTCGGATGATGATGCCCTGATAAAGCAGGGCGATCTCGGCCTTGGTCATGGGCTCTTGGGGGCGGAAGGTATGGTCCGGATAGGGCTGCAGACCCTCGACCCCGAGTTCGATGACCTGTTCGATGTCGCCCCGAAGAGGATGGTTGGCCACATCCTGAGTGCCCAGCTTCTGATAGAGATCGGCCATGGTCATCTGAATGCCCTTGGGTGGCTCGAATCCGGCCGGTTTGTCGTCCACGACCTCGTAGAACCGCTTCACATCCAGTTCCTCGACCAGCAACCCGGCCATGTCGGCCCGGGTCAACTCGTCCACCAAAGCGATGCGCTTGCCGACCATGGACACCGGCGCGGCCCGGACAGCCTTCTGGACGAATTCCCAGCGTTCCTCGACCTTGCGGTTCAGGTCTCCGCCGATGGACTTGGCCTCGGCGAACATCATCTGGGATTTGGGGAAATCCAGCCCCTGGAGATAGGCCTCACCCATCCAGAAATGGATGGCCTGGTTTTTTTCGTCGATCTTCTTGCCCTTCTTGAAGGCCGATTCGCAATCGTCGACCATGTCCTCACGATCCATGATCTCTTGTTTGGCCAGAGCGATATAGGCCCGCATTTCAGGGATGAGGCACAAAAGCTTCTCCTGATCGTTCTTGGCCTCGTCCAGACCGTCCTCGATCAGGTCCACACCTTTCTTGTCACCCCTCATGGCCATGACAAGGCCCTTTCCGGCTATGCCCGGTCCATACTTGGGATTCAGCTCCAGGGCTTTTTCGAACGAGTGCATGGCCTCGTCGAGCTTGCCTTCGTCCACGAACTTCATGCCCGAATTGTAGTGATGGAGAGGGTTGTCCATGATCCCGACGGCCTTGCGGCCTTTGTCTGCGCAGGCTCCGAGCCCGAGAACCAAGGCCAGGACCAGCAGACCGTTCAGGACGGTTTTGAAACGTGCTGAGTTCATCATCAAAGCCTCCTTGGCGAAAAAACTGGCGATAAGAAGCGGCCGCCTAATCCAGAACGATCATGACCCGGCACTTCTCAAGGAAGCTCTGGGTCTGACCGACGCCACGCAACTTGTTGGCGAACTCGTTGCTGATGACCAGATCGGTCTTGGCCTTGCCGCCGGCGCTCATGGCCTTGGCAACGAAGGGCTTGTCTGCCACGCGGGGCTGCTGCACGGCCTTGTCGATGTCCTTGGCGTATCCAGCCATGCCGTGCTGGATGGCATACTCACGGCTAACAAAGGCCGAGCCGTAAACCTCGACTCCGTTCTCGTCCAAAACCTTGGGGCTCATGGCCGGACGGGCACCCAAACCCCGGGCGTCAACCACCAGGCCGGTGTAGGCCTCGGCTACGCCGGGCGTCGGGGCGCTGGGGATACTCGGCTTTTCGGGAGTCGGTTCGGGTGCTGGCGCAATCGGAGCCGGTGCGATCGGAGCCGGCTCAGGCTGATAAACGGGCGGAGGAGGAGGCGAAACGACCTGGGCCTTTGGTTTGAACTCCAGCCGCTCGGGAATCAGGACCTGGGCAAACCCGCCCCGAAGATTGATCCCCACCGTGACCTCCACGGATCCGTCCGACATGTAGGCCGTGTCCAAGATCTGGGAATTCTGAAGAAAGCCGTTGACCTGGGAAAGTATGACGTCATTGGTCACGATGTAGTTTTCCACGGTCGTGGCCGAATCGATCTGGACCCCCTTGATGATTTCCAGGAGGTTCCTCCTAGCCACCACTGTGGCCGCCCGCCTGGCCATGGCCCGTGCCTGGGCCATGTTCACGGCCTTTTCCGGCGGAGCACCGATGCCCACGGCCGTTACCAGCCCGGTGTCCCAATTGATTCTTCCGTTGTCCATTGCCTGAATGTAGGCCCCGACGTCCAGAACCATCTGCTGGGCCGAAGCCACAGGGGCGGTGGCCACCAGCACGAACATAACCAGTATGAACCGTTTGAGATGTTTCATCGTTAATACCTCCATTTTGATTACTTCCCTTTAGCGATCGGCTGACTCATAGGTACAATGCCTTGAGCCCGATTACCCCCCTACTTGATTTTCTGCAAGTAGTATTTGGCTGCTTTGTTGTCGGGCTCGTTCTGCAACGTCTTTTGCCACAATTGCTTGGCCTTGGCCATATCCTTGGCCTGCCATGCCGCGTAGGCCTGATCGTTGAACACTTTGGCCAGGTTGAACCGCGCATCGGGGTCCTTAGGGCTGATCTTCAGGGCCTCCTGCCAGATTTCAATGGCCTTGCCCGCCTCTCCACGGTTGAAGAATATCCACCCAAGGCCGTTCAAGGCCTTAGTCGACTTGGGAGCGAGGTCCAGGGCCCGCTCGTACTCTAGCTGGGCGTTGTAACTCATGCCCAGCCCGGCAAAGGCCTGAGCCAGTCTGATGTGGGTCTCGGGGTCGTCGGAGCCGACCTTCTGGGCCTTTCGAAGGTACTCCACGGCCTGCTTGAAGTTGTGCTCCACGGCATAAATGACCCCGATGAAGTAGTAGGCGTTGGCGTTGTTCGGGTCGAGTCTCAAAATCTCCCTGAACTCCTGAAATGCCTTATCCACAGCGTTCTGTCTGAGGTAGAGGACTCCAAGCCAGGTCCGGGCGAAGGTATTGTCCGGCGACATCTTTGCCACGGCTGAAAACTGCTCGAAGGCCTGTTCGAACTTTTCCTCCTTGGCCAGAATCAGACCCAACTGATTGCGGGCAAACTCATTCTTAGGGTCCATGGAGACGGCCTTGGAAAAATCCCGGGCCGCCTCGGTCAGCTTGCCCTGATAGTGAAGATCCGAGCCGCTAAACAAAAGATCGTTCACGTCCTGGGCCGTAGCGCCCGGAGGACAGAGCCAAAGAACCGACATGCCCACCCAGAACGCCGTCATGACGGCACGCATTCTGCGCATCTCACACCCCCTTCCGGATGAGTTCCGAAAGCCCCTGGGCGATACCCTGAGCCACGGTCTGCCGAAAATCCGGCGTGGCCAGCTTGGCCTCTTCCTCGGGATTGGAGATGAATCCCGTCTCCAGGAGGATGGACGGCATCCGGGCCCGCCGAAGAACATAGAAATTGGCCGAGTGCACCCCCCGCTTGCGCATCGGAATTCCTTCGGCCATGGCCTTCATCATCGTTCCGGCCACGCTGCCCCCGGCTTCCCAATAACGACGGCGCTCGAACATGAACAATATCTCCTCGATGTTCACGTAGCCCTTCTGAACAAGATCCTCCTTGTCGTACTTGAGAACCGAATTCTCGAAGGCAGCCACTTTGGCAGCTTCCTCGCTAGAGGCCTTTTCCGCGCAGAAGAAGGTGTCCATGCCTGAAGGCTGACGGTTCTCGTTGGCGTTGATGTGGAAGGAAACAAACAGATCGGCGTTGTACTGATTGGCCACCGTGGTCCTGGCGCTCAGGGGAACATAATAGTCGTCGGTCCGGGTCAGGAAGATCTTGGGCGGATTGGATCCCTTTTCAAGAATGGCTGCGGTCCGTTTAACCAAGTCCAGAGTGACGTTCTTTTCCTGGAGCTTGGCCAGGCCCACGGCCCCGGAATCAAACCCTCCATGTCCGGCGTCCAGGACAATTCTCTGGATCCGGTATCCCAGACCGTCCTTGGCCTCCATGGTGGCAAAAACCTGAGCCTCCTCGTCCTGGGCCTTGACCTCCAAAGGTGAAAGGGGTTTCTCCTCCTTCTTCTCCGGGGGCAGGGGCTTCTGGCTGATGATGTCGACCATCATCCGCGAATATGTATCATCCGGGACGATCTGAAGCACGCGACGGAAACTGCTCAGGCTCTGACGCATGTCACCCAGTTGAAACTGGGCCCGACCGAGCAGTCCCCAGATCCAATCGCTCTCGGCATCGGCCTGGGCCGCCCTGGTCAGAACCTCCACAGCCTTGACGTACTCGCCTTTGGTCAGCAGGTCCTGGCCCTCCAATGCCAGATCGAAGGCCCCAGCCTCGGCCCAGACTAGGCCCGGAACGGCCGTGGCCACCATCCCCAAGGCTGAAGCCGCCAGAAATGTCCGTCGGGTACAGCGTTTCTCTCTCATCGTTCCATCCTCGTGGTCTGTGCCAGCCTTCCCGGTAAGATGGCTGAGCGATCTAATAGGCCCTGGCGATTGAAGTTCCGGGGTAATAATGATGCAAAACCTTTCGATAATCGCCCCCTGCCTTGGCCATGCCCTGAGCTCCCCATTGGCTCATGCCCACTCCATGACCGTAGCCACGGCCGGAGAGGACAAAGGAATCACCGGACTCCCGGACGTCACACAAGGTGCTCTTGACCTTGGTCGCTCCCAGCCAGATGCGCAGGCTGTTGGATCTGACGCTCAAGGGGCCGCCGTCGGTCATAACCTTGACTTTGACCCATCGCCCGGAGGGGGAAACCTCCTCGGGGAAGATCTTAGAAATGGAAGAGACTTTGAACCCGTTGGTCCTCAGAGCCTTGGCCACCTCGCCCTTGGAAATTCTGGCATCCCAGTCCATGGGCTTGAAGGTCTGGGAAATGGAGTCCTCTCGGACTTGGTAATAAGGCATGGATGCCGTCCAGACCAGGGAAGAGTCTTCCAGCATCCCGCCACTGTGGGCGTGAAAATAGGACAAAACCGGATTTCCGGAAAAGGATAGGATCTCTCCCCGAGTCGAAGACACGGCCTGTTTGGTCCGATCATTGGCCACTCCGGCCCCACCGTACACCTGGGAGGCCGTGGTCGCAGCCACGTCGTAGGGCTTGTCAGCCGACTTGGCGGCCAGATACAGGGCGTAGGACCGGGCGGCCACGGCCTGGGACTTCAAGGCCTCCAGCTCCCAGGACGGGGACATCTCCTTGGGTACGACGCCCAGAAGATACGTCTCCATGCCCAGCCGATTGATCAGCAAAACCTTGCCGTCGTCCACGAGGACAACAGCCTCTCCTGCGTAGCGCTTGCCCTTGACTGAAAAACAGCAGACCCTGGGGGCCACGGCGCATTCCCGGCCGAGGTCCCTGCCTCCACTCTGGATTCGCCCATTCTTGAGGGTGAACACATACTCTCCAGCTGCCCACTCCTGGCCCTGAGCCCCGAACCTGACGCTGGCCGGGCCCTCCAAGGTCAGCCGGACCGATGATCCGCTGTCCAGGGCCACCCGGATATTTGGTTCAGGTCCGGCCGTTGGCTGCGGTTCGGGTCTTGGCTCCAGCAGGGGCTGTAGAACCTCTTCGGGTTTCTTGACCACTGCCGGCCCTGGATCGGCCTGTCGGACCTCCTCCCGCACTCGCTCGATCATGTACTCGGCTGTGAAGGCCCGATGCCCGTCGGGAAAAAATCGAAGGTAGGCCTCGAATCCTCTCTCGGCCTCGGACAGTCGACCCAATTCATAGGCGGCCATGCCCGAATTGAAATAGGCGTTGTCCAGAGCCTTGGCTTCAGGGAAAAGAGCCACGGCTTCGGAATAGATCTCAAGGGCTTTTTCTTTCTGGTCGAGAAACAAGGCCACCACGTCTCCCATGCGGACCAGGCCGAAGGCTCGGTCCTCAGGCCGGGCGGAGTACTCGAAGACCTGCCTGTAGGTCTCCACGCATTCCAGGAACCGGCCCTCGTCCAGATACCGGGCAGCAGCCGCCTTGAGGGGGGCGGGATCGAACTGCACGGTCATGGACCAGGCCACACTCGGCAGACAGAGGAACAAGATCGAAAGTGTCGTGACAAAACGCTTCATATGGATACCCACGTTGGTTGCGGTGTCTGTATGTCTTCTCGTACGACAAAAAAGACCTCCATGGCAACCGGGGCTTCTCTTGAAACTTCAGGACAAGCCGAGGAAGGCTCTGACCATCCCTGCCGACTCTTTCTCCCGCCCCGGGCGAACCCAGTGCACGCCCCGCTCTTTGCGAAACCAGGTCATCTGACGTTTGGCGTAGGCTCTGGTGTTTTTAAGCCACGCTTTTCCGGTTTCATCCCAAGACATGCGCCCATCCAGAAAGGCCAGAATTTCCGGGCAACCGATGCCGCTGAACCCCGGGGCCTTTGGGTCCGAACACGTCGCAAGGGCCGCCCGGACTTCCTCCAGTGCCCCAGCCCGGATCATGGCCTTGATCCGTCTCTCCAGATGAGGAGTAAGTTCGTCCAAGCCGACCTCGATCCCGATCTTCAAATGCCGATACCGGGACCCGTCAGTTGTTTCACTATGCCAGTCGCTCAAGGCCCGGCCCGTGGACTCGAAGACCTCCAGGGCCCGACAGTTCCGCTGGGTGTCGTTGGGATGGATTCTGGCCGCGTAGACCGGATCGATCTCCGTCAATCGGGCGTGCAGAGCCTGGGGCCCATGAAAACAACACTCGTCAAGGACCCGGGCCCGAATCTCAGGATCAATTTCCGGGATGTCGGCCAGGCCTTCGAGGATGGCCCGGAGATACAGGCCCGTCCCTCCCACGAGAATCGGCACATCGTCATGGTCGTGAATGTCCGCTATCCTCTCATGGACCAGCTCGGCAAAGGCCGCTGCCATCATCGGACGATCCGGGTCGAGAAACCCGTACAGATGATGAGGGCAGACTGACTGCTCTGCGGAAGTCGGCTGGGCAGTGACCACCGCCAGGCCACGATAAATCTGGCGTGAGTCGAAATTGATCACCTGACCTCGGAACTCCCTGGCCAATGCCAGGGCCGCGGCCGTCTTGCCCGTGCCCGTGGCGCCGAGAATGCAGACCACAGCACGCTTGATCATTCGCTCATAATCCTGAAACACTCTGGACATGATTGAAAAATATATTTATGTATTGAATGCATTTCAAGAATTTTTCCGGACCGAAATTCAGTGGAGGACGACCATGAGCGTTTCGCGAAGAAATTTCTTTAAATATATTGGAGTGGCAGGTCTTGGGGCCATGCTGCCGGGGGCTGCCAAAGCGGCCGAGGCCGGGGAAGAACTGGTCACCCTGCTCGACCTCTCCAAATGCGTGGCCTGCGGGGCCTGCGTAGATGCATGCCGGGATGCTAACCAAAATAAGTACCCCGAACCGATCAAACCCTATCCGGTCATGCATCCCCAAGATCGCGTGCCGGTGGCGGACTGGTCTGACAAGCGGAACGTCGATGACCGTCTGACCCCGTACAACTGGCTCTTCATTCAGACCGCCACCGGCACCTGGCAGGGTCGTGACTTTGAGATCAACATCCCCCGCCGTTGCCTGCACTGCCAGAACCCACCCTGCGCCAATCTCTGTCCATGGGGCGCAGCTTCCAAGCAGGTCAACGGCATCGTCCGCATCAATGACAAAATCTGCCTCGGCGGCTCCAAGTGCAAATCTGTGTGCCCCTGGCACATCCCCGAACGCCAGACCGGCGTCGGACTGTACCTGAACCTTCTGCCCTCTTTGGCCGGCAACGGGGTCATGTATAAATGCGACCGGTGCTGGAACCGCATAGCCGAAGGAAAGATTCCGGCCTGTATTGAGGCCTGCCCCTTCGAGGTTCAGACCATCGGCCCCCGGAGTGAGATCGTGACCGCAGCCCACGACTTGGCGGTCGCCACGAATGGCTTCATTTACGGTGAACATGAGAACGGAGGGACCAACACCCTCTATGTCTCACCGATACCCTTCGACGTCTTGAACGAGGCCATCGAAACCGGTCCCGGCCGACCCCATTTGGGTCCGGCCCCGGACCCATTCGCCTTCGAGGACAAGCTCGCCCTGGCCGTATATGCAGCTCCAGTGGCCGGACTGGCTGCGGGTCTGCTCCACGTGGCCCGGTCCATGAATCAGGACGAAAAGGAGGAAAAACATGAGGGGAAATGAACGCCGAACCGCATGGAGTAGCCTAGCCTTCGCCCTTGTCGTCACAGGACTGCTTTTCACCGGTCTGGCCCAGATGCCCCTGTTCAAACGATACTGGATTGCTGATGTTCCCGGTTTCGCATGGACCGCCGAATACTACACCACCCACCTCATCCACTACCTGCTGGCCATAGCTCTTTTGTTCTGGCTGATGCGAAGAGCCGGTCTGGCCATGGGGGCCTGGATTCAGGGATCGCCTCCAGACGCCTTGGTCCTAACCAAAACCCTGGTCTGGGTCGGGATCCTTGCCACGGGTCTGGCCCGGGTGGTCAAGAACAGCCCGGACTTCTTCTTCTCTCCGACCACGACCATGGTCATCGACTGGGCCCATCTCGGATTCGTCGCGCTTTTGGGACCCGTGGCTCTGGTCGTCTCGCTCAAGCGCTCCGGAAAACAGTCCCGGCCGGACTGACAGCGATACCGGATCAGACGAACATATCCCGGACCGTGTACAGCCGACCAGGACTCTGCCTGGAGAGCCACTTGGCCGCTCGAAGGGCGCCCTTGGCAAAGGTCTCCCGGGAATGTGCCCGGTGAGTGATCTCAATCCGTTCCCCGGGACCAAAGAAATAAACCGTGTGGTCCCCGACCACGTCCCCGCCCCGGAGGGTCTGCACTCCGATCCGACCCGATTCCCGCTCGCCGATGATTCCGTGCCGACAGAACTCCCCACTCGCTTCGAGACTGGTACCCCGGGCCTGAGCCAGACACTCTCCGAGTTTCAGGGCCGTGCCGCTCGGAGCGTCCTTCTTGTGCCGATGGTGAATTTCGGAAATTTCCAAGTCATACTCCAGCCCAAGATTTTTGACCAGCCCCGGAAGAATTTCCAACAGGGCATTGATCCCCACGCTCATGTTCGGGGCCCAGAACAGGGGAACATCCTTGGCCAGCTCTTGCAGTTCCCTCAACTCGGCCGGGGAAAGGCCCGTCGTCCCGATGACCGCCCTGGCCTTCATCTTCCGAACGATGGCCGCATTGGCAAGACTCGCCTTAGGGCTTGTGAAATCGATGACCACCGGCGAGGCCGGTCCGGCCAGGACCGCAGCAAGATCCTCGGCCACCGGGCAGCCCAGGCCTTCAAGCCCGCCCGAATTCCCCTGACGCTCCACGCCACCCACCAGATCCAGATCCGGATCGGCCTGGACCAGCCTGGACAGCGTGGAACCCATGCGGCCCTTGACCCCCGTGACGACCACTTCGATTCGAGCCATCGCTCAACCTCCTTGAAAAGACCATCTTCTGGCCGACCCCATGCCGACCGGTTTCAAACCTCGTGCAATCGGCCTAGTCAAGACGCGGACGCAAGTCCATCTTGTGCCCGGAGGCACAATGGAAGACATCACTATCGGCAGGGGGAATCCGGGCTTGTTCGCCTGATCAGGCCAGGGCGTCTAGTCCGGGCAGGGAGGCCAGGACGGCCTGCTCCTCGAGATTCAGACGGTTCAGAACCGCCTGTCTCACCCGTGGAGTCGAAGAAGGGAACGACTCTCGCCTGGCGTCGAAGAGTTCCTGGACAAAACGGACGGCCTCCTCGGCCGAGGTCAGGCCGTTCAGTCCTGCTCCGGCCAAGGCCGTCTCCACCAGCCTGAAGGCCCCGCCAGGGCCGTGCTGGACGGCCGTGGAAAAAAGGGCTTCGACCAGAACCGGTGGCATTTCCGACTCGTCCAGGCCGAATCGGTCGAGCATGGTTCTGAAAAGGGGTCTGACATGGGTCGATTCGATAAACCGGCGCTGAATGGCCTCGAACTCCGGGCCGGATTCACCGGCAATCTTTCGCCACTCGTCAGGCATGGCCCCGGAATCGCTCCCAGTGTCAGCTGGACCGGCAGCCCTCAATCTGGCCGCCCACTCCGGGGCCTCTGCGTCAAGAAATTTTAGGAACCGGTCCATGGTCCCCTGGGCCGAGGAGATTTGATAGGCCCCATAGGACGTCCCACCCATTTTGTCGTACCCGATGGCCGCCCCGCCGTCGGAACCGGATTCGAACCTTCTGGAGAGGAGCCCGAAATCCTTGTCCTCGAACGATTCGGCCTTGTCCTGATTTTCCGATGGTTGCCCATCATCTTCCTGCCCATCGGGCTGTGATTCTGCGGACCGGACCTTGGTTCGAGGCAGATCCCGAGGGCCTTGCATGACCTGGCTGAGAGCCATGAGCATCTCCATCCGCAGTCCGCTGCTGACGAGGTCTCCGATGGAATCGGATTGCTCATTCCCGTCGTCACCAAACAGACCGGCCTGCATGGACTGGGCCTGGAGCGATGCCAGGGCTGCGGCAAAGCCGGCCCTGTCCCCGTGGAGGAAATGGTGACGGAAATTCGACGCATCAGAGGCATCCACCGAGGGAATCCGGGCGTACAGGGCTGCCAGGGCGTTGTTGATCATTCTGGACTATCCTCCTGACCGGAATGGAAGCAACAAGCGTGCCTGCGGTTCAGGAACCGTTCGGCCCGGCCCAGAAGGGCTGGGTTCTCTTGCCTGCGCTTCGGCAGGCCAGACATCTCCTCGGATTTTCGAAAATCCGCAAAAGGAGAATCCCGGCCACGAAGCCGCCGGCATGCGCCCACCAGGCCACATTGCTGCTCTGGGCCATGGAAAACCCGGAAAAAATCTGGGTCAGAAACCAGACACCCAGGAAAAGAGCCGCCGGAATCTCCACAAAGATGGGGAAAAAGAAAAAAAAAGTCACGACCTTGGCATGGGGATACAGAACGAGGTAGGCTCCCATCACCCCGGCGATGGCCCCGGAGGCTCCGACCACCGGCACCGCCGAATCGGCGTTGAACAGAACGTGGGCCATCAGGGCCGCGATCCCGCAACACAGGTAAAAGGCCAGGAAACGGAACGGCCCCATGACGTCCTCGATGTTGTCCCCGAAAATCCACAAGGTCCACATGTTGCCGATCAGATGCAGCCAGCCGCTGTGCAGGAACATGTGGCTGACGAAAGGCAGGGGCCCGAGGCCCGGATAGCCGTGCGTCATGGCCCACTCGGGGTGCATCAGCCGAACCGGGACGAATCCCAGCAGATGGAAGACGTAGAACAGGGCCTGTTCACTCAGGCCCAATTCAACCAGAAACACCAGGATGTTGACGATGATGACCGCCCGGACCATGTGCGGCCGGTGGACATTGGGAGTGTTGTCGTGCAGGGGCAGCACGGATCAGACCCCCTCGGCCTCCGAAACTGATTTCTTGGGTCCCAGAAACTTTTCCCGGATTCGCTCGATGAGCACATAGAGCAGGGGCACCAAGAGCAGACTCAAAAACGTCGAGGCGATCATGCCCCCGAACACGGCCGTCCCCAGGGAATGGCGGCTGGCCGCTCCGGCCCCCTCAGCGATGACCAGGGGCAAAACTCCGAGGATGAATGCAAAGGCGGTCATCAGGATAGGCCGGACCCGTTCCCGGGCGGCCATCATGGCCGACTCGGTGATGCCGTGGCCGTCTTCCCGCAACTGCTTGGCGAACTCGACGATCAGGATGGCGTTCTTGCTCGACAGTCCGATCAGCATGACCAATCCGATCTGGCAATAGACGTCGTTGACCAACCCTCGCATGCTCTGGGCCACCAAAGCCCCCAGCAGGGCAAGAGGCACGGCCAACATGACCATGAGCGGCATGGTCCAGCTCTCGTATTGGGCGGCCAGGAACAGGAACACGAAAACAAGGGCCAGACCGAAGATCAGCGGGGCCATTCCACCCGATTCGAGCTCCTGCAGGGCGGTTCCCGTCCACTCGAATCCATAACCGTCCGGCAGTATGGCTTCGGCCAAGGCCTCCATGGCCGAAATGGCCTGGCCGGAGCTATATCCCGGAGCACTGTCGCCGTTGATGGAAACGGCCCGGTAGATGTTGTAGTGCTTGACGGCCTGCACCCCTCGCTGAAGTTCCACCTTGACCAGGGTGCTCAGGGGAACCATGGTCCCGGCGGCATTGCGGACATAGAGCTTGGAAATGTCGGTCAGATCCTTTCGGTCGCTGTCCCGGGCCTGGATGAAGACCCTGTAAATTCTTCCGAATTTATTGAAATCATTTATATACATTGATCCAAGATACGCCTGGAGGGTGGTGAACACGTCCGAGATGTTCACGCCCATGGCCGCGGCCTTGGTTCGGTCGAGATCGATGTAGTACTGGGGATAGTCCACCTCGAAGGTCGTGCTGAGTCCCTGCAGGGCCGGATAATCGTTCTGGGCCGCGATCATGTCTCC
>RZZR01000043.1 GCA_009929795.1 Deltaproteobacteria bacterium
GTATTTGATGCCGGTTCGTGAAAGTGTATGAAATCGGTATTTTATTGGTTGTGGCCCAAGTGGCCGTGGGTTCAAGTCCCATCACTCACCCCAAGAAAAACAAAGGGTTGGAGCAACAAGCTCTAACCCTTTTTTATTTGTCGGGCAGCATGGCCTGATCTCCTTTTGCCCCCTCTTGACCCCACCAGATTTTCAGGGAAAAATTCGAAAAGCCTGCGGGCAAAGTGTCTGACGATATCGAAACAGTGCTCACATTCCACGCGGCCGCCTCGAAAAATCCGGCATGGAGCCCTTATCCTGGCCAACGCCTGGCCCGTTTGAATTCTCAATAAATTCATACTATTTTTTAGATAACCGTCCGACCCTGAACTGAAACAGAACGGCTTAAAACGATCTGAACCCGGAGAAAACCCATGCATCTTCCCATAATCAGGGGACTTGTCCTATTTGTGTTCCTCTCTGCTCCCTTCAGCGTTCAGGCCGATGCCTTGGACGATGAAATCAATGCCATGGTCAAGGATTTTCAGATTCATTTGAGTCGGCTGGATCCTCAAAAAAAATACCACGTCGTCGTCCGGTTTTTCGTGGATGCGGATACTGGAAATCCCAATCGCTTAACGGACGAGATCGAGCGAACATTGATCGGAGCCCTCATTGACCGCCTCGGTGATCGCCAAAACCTGGTCGTCCTTGAACGGCGACGTCTCCAGGACCTGGACCGAGAATTGACCTTCGACACCGACGGCCGCATGACCTGGGATAAGAAGATGTTCGAGAAGTTTGGGGCCGGTTTTCTCATCACCGGAACGGTCAGCGGATACAGCGACCATGCACGCATCAGAGCCCGGATGGTGGACATCCTGACCGGGGCCATCGTGGCCAGCGCTCAGTCCAAAATTCGTTTCGACGAGATGGATCCTCTGCTCTCGACACATTATACCGTGCAATCTGTTGGTCAGGTCCCAAAACACCCCCAACCATCCTCGCCGACAAAAATTGTCGCTGATAAAAAATGGACCGAACCGCTGACCAACATGGAATTCGTCTGGGTCGAAGGCGGGTGCTTCAAGATGGGCAGCAACGACGGCGCATCAGACGGGAAGCCGGTCCACGAAGTCTGCGTTGACGGATTCTGGATGGGCAAATACGAGGTGACCAATGCCCAGTTTCGCCGGTTCCGTTCCGGCCATTCGAGCAAGGACTACGAGGGGAAAAACCTGAACGGGAACGATCAGCCCGTGGTCCATGTCAGTTGGGAGGATGCCGCGGCCTTTGCCCGATGGCTCTCGGACACAAGCGCCCAGACGTATCGCCTGCCCACCGAGGCCGAGTGGGAATATGCGGCCCGGGCCATGACGACCACGGCCGGGTACTGGGGCGAGAATCCGGACGACGCCTGTCGATATGCCAATGTCGCCGACCTGACGGCTAAACGATCCTGGTCGAATTGGGCCATTCACAACTGCGATGACGGCTTTGCCGTGTCCGCGCCCGTGGGTCGTTTCCAGCCCAACGCCTTTGGTCTCCATGACATGTTGGGCAATGTCTGGGAATGGTGTCAGGACTGGTACGATTCCAGCTACTACGCCAACAGCCCCCGGAACAACCCCCAGGGCCCCAGCGGCGGGTCCGGCCGTGTCTTCCGCGGGGGCGCCTGGGACGTAGGGCCCGGATACCCCCCGTCAGCCAGTCGCGGTTGGGGCAGCCCCGACAGCAGACGTCACTTCCTGGGCTTTCGTCTCCTGATGACAAACTGACCTTTTCCCCTCCATGGTCGACCCTGAAAAACGATATTCTTCAGGGTCGACCAACTATGGCACTTTTGCCAGAATTCAAGTCCGGCTTTGACATCAGATTACATCGCCCTTTGGGTCAAGGCCACCGCGAAACGTCCCTGGCCTTTTTTTCCTGCACCAAAGCTGACGCAAACTTGACCAATCGCTCAACATATCCATATTCTTACGGATTCATGGCATCATCCCGGCACGTTCCAGCAGCGTTCCATCGTATCCCGGAGAGGCGGAAACCTCACTTCGAAACAGTGCCGACCTTGGCGACCGGCCTGTTGCCAGGAGATCGAAAGTGCAATATGGACTGAATCATGAAATCGTTCAAAATGAACCGAAAAGGTCCGGCATGACCCCATCGGACGCCCAGCCCACCATCCTCGTCGTCGACGACGAACCCGGCATCCGGGACAGCTACCGGAACTATCTCGAGGACCACGATTTCACGGTCCTCGAGGCAGAGAACGGAGACCGTGCTCTGGACATCCTGGAATCCCGCCCCGTTGATCTGATCGTGCTCGATCTTCGCATGCCCGGACGAGACGGCCTTGAAATTCTCGAGAACATCCGGACGAGAAATCCCGACATCCCGGTCATCATCGTCTCCGGCACCGGGGACATGCACGACGTCATCCGGGCCATGGCCCTGGGCGCCTGGGACTATCACGTCAAACCCCTGGCCGATCTCGACCTCTTGCTCCACTCCATCGACCGGGGTTTGGAGCGGCTCAAGATGGTCCGGGAACGGGAGGCGTACAGGGAGAAGCTCGAAACCGCCGTCGTCCTGCGGACCAAGGAACTGGCCGGCGCCAGGGACCGGGCCGAGGCCGCCAACCGGGCCAAGGACCGCTTTCTGGCCAATGTTAGCCACGAACTGCGCACCCCCTTGAACGGGATCATGGGTCTACTTCAACTCATGCACGAGACCAATGCCGACAAGACCCAGCGCCGCTACATCGAAGAGGCCCTCTATTCGTCCAGAAATCTGCTGACCATCCTGAACGACATCCTGGACCTGTCCAGCATCGACTCCGGACGGGCCTCGGTAAACGAGGAAAACTTCGATCTGACCGAGATCCTGCGGACCGTTGACGGCAATTTCCGGTATCAAGCCCAGTCACGGGGCGTGGGTCTGACCTACGACATCCACCCCGACCTGCCCCAGCAGGTCATCGGAGATCGGGTCCGGGTTCGCCAGATTCTCTTCAATCTGGTCGGCAACGCCGTCAAATATACCGAAAAGGGCATTGTCCACATCTCGGCCGCTCCCCTGTCTCCAAAGGGTCATGACAGCCACGGCCGGCTCGTAATCCGCATCCTGTTCACGGTCTCAGACACGGGCGTCGGTATCCCCGAGGAAATCCAGGATCACGTCTTCGACGCCTTCGTGGCCGAAAACGAACGGAGTGAGCGGATACGGGGGGCAGGCATGGGCCTGAACATCGTCAGCAGCCTGGTCCGCCTGATGAACGGAAGCATAGCCTTTGAGAGCGAACCAAACCGCGGCTCTACCTTCTACCTTCAGATTCCCTTTGTCCCGGCCGTCACTGAATCGCTGAACATCCATTCCAAAGCCAAGCCCCTGCCCCGGGGGGCCAAGGTTCTCCTGGCCGAGGACGACCGGGTCAACCAGCTGTTCACCAAAAAGCTACTCGAACTCTTCGGCCTTCACGTCCTTCTGGCCCAGTCCGGACGGGAAGCCCTCGATATCCTGGAACGCGAGGACGTGGACTGTGTGCTCATGGATATCCAGATGCCCGACATCGACGGTCTGGAGGCCACTAAAATCATCCGCTCCTGGAATTCGGCCTCCCCATTGAGCCGCAAGGCCCGGGCGGCCAAGCTGCCCATCGTGGCCATCACCGCCCACGCCCTGCGCGGCGACCGAGAGGCCTTCCTTGAAGCCGGCCTGGACCGGTACCTGAGCAAACCCCTGGACAAGGACGCTCTGCAGCGAACCCTGGTCGAGCTTTTGGGGCCCTCCACCGAGGCCGGACACAAAGGGGAAAAATACGCGTGAAGCGGATACTCATCGTGGATGACGAACCGGGGATCCGGGAAAGCCTGGCCGAATTCCTCGAGGATCACGACATTCCCTCGACCCTTGCCGAAAGCGCCGAACAGGGCCTGGAAATCCTGGCCGGGCAGCCACACGACCTGGCCATAGTCGACATGCGCCTTCCTGGAATGGACGGCAGCGCCATGATCGACCATGCCTGCCGCCTGTACCCAGGGATGTCCTTCATCATCCACACCGGGTCCATGGACTACGACCTGCCTCCGGAACTGCTCGAATGCGGCCTGACCGAGGCCGACATTTTCCGCAAGCCCATCCTGGATCTGTCGATCTTCCTGGCCGCCGTCAGAAAACGCCTGGATTGATCACCGGCCTTTGGCCCGAAATCCCATCACCCAGTCCTTGAGCATCTTGGCCTGATCCGACACCAGTTGGTCGTCGGCCAGTTCCATGGCCTCCAGATATTGATAGAGGAGTCCATCCCCGTCCTCGAACATGCAGGGAACCACTCCTCCCGGGATGAAGCCCTCGTCCACAAGAATTTTCCCGGCGCAGGCCACGGCCGGGTCGCTGGTCGAAAGATACAGGTATCGACAGGGATAGTCCTTCCCCGAAGTCGAGGCCAGCACATGCCGAACACAGCCAGAGAAATCATCCCCCACGGACTGGACATACCACTCCATGGTCTGCCATTCCGGCGAACACCGCTCCTGAAGGCGGGTTTTCGTGCCCGATTCCGGAACGGATTCGCGATCCGCCGTCACCAGGCTTCGTTCAAGGCCGAGGCTCTGGAAGATCGTGGCCGCCACTGGGAAGAAGGCTTCGGGCATCAGGGATCGACCACTCCGCCGACAGGCGCAGGTCATATAGTACAGGCAGGCATTCCGGCGCCGTGGCTCCGGAGGCAAGATGCCCTTGTATTCGATGGTTCCCGGCAAATGGCCGGGTAGATAGCCCACCGGCACCGCCCCGGCCCTGATGGACGACTTCTGAGCCATGGGATGAGAGCAGACGACCTCGAAAAAAATCCCTGGCCGGCCGTTCTGGCAGGCCCTGTCCCCCAGAGACTCAATCATGGCCGCCAGGGTGTTTTGCCCCCGGGTTCGGACCACCACCAGACCGCAATAGAGATACCCGAGGGAGGTCTCCTTCAGATCGAGAAGCCCCAGGTGGCCTGAGAACAATCCATTCCAGACGGCCACGCAAGAAACCATGTCCCCGTTTTTGAGCATGGCCGCCACGATATCCGGGTTATACATTCTTTGGTCGGGATAGGTCTCTCCGTAGCAGACCCTGACCCCGTCCACGAAGTCGGAGGAGTCTTCAGGCTCCATCGTTCGGATTTTCTGCACCGGACCGGCGGGCAAGACGTCTTCCTGAACGACCCTGGCCGAGACCTTACGGGGTCTGGCCAGGGTGCCGAGGACGAAAACCAGGGTCGTCACCGCGTAGACAATGCCCAAGGTCTGCAAACCCGTCCCCAGTTCCAGGCCCGTTCCCACCAGCAGGGCAAAGATCACCGGACCCATGACCTGACCGATGCGCTCCATGGACCGATAGGCGCTTACGGCCGTGTCCTCTCCCAGGGACCGGGCCGAATCGTGTTCCAGGGCAAACATGACCGTGGAGGCCGCCCCAAGGCAGTTGGATAGACCGATGAGCACCACTGCCGTCAGCACCGCCCAGACCCCACCCCAGAATGTAAACACCAGCAGGGACAGACTTCCGAGAATCCCGGCCAGGGCCACGAACGGAGCCTTGCGCTCGGCCCGGTCCACCCATTGGTTGATAGGCGGAGCCAAATAGATGATGCACAAGCCGTAGACCATCAAAATTCGGCCGATGTTGGCCTGGGTCACGCCCAGTTCTTTGAGGTGGATGGGAGCGAAATAGTAGAGGAGCCCCACCAGGACGATGGAACCGGGCACGCCGATGCACATCCACAGGAACATGACCCTCCTTTCCAAAAGGAACCGAAGAGTCCTCCGGACCTGTCCGCCGGCCTGGGCCTTGATCGCGACTGCGCGGGGCGAACGGACGAACAGGATGCCGTAGGCCAGGGCCAGGAGCATGACCCCGGCCCCGGCCACGAACACCGGCCCGAAGCCCAGGCGCTCGGCCAGCATGGCCCCCACGGCATTGCCGCAAATGCTTCCTGCAAAAATCCCCGCGAAGGCGTTGGCGATGCCCTTGGCCCGGCCCCGCCCGGACCGGTCCGAAAGCACGGCTGTCTGCAGGGAGATGATCAGCATCCCGAAGCCGAAACCAGCCAGACCCCTTGCCAGGATGAAGGGAACGGGCTCAGAGGTCAGCCCGGACAGGGCCGCCCCGGCCACCGCGGCCACGGTCCCGGCAATGAATGAGGTCCGCCATCCCTTGCGGTCGCTCAACGGCCCCGAGCAGAGGATGCCGAAAAAGGCCATGAACATCTCGGCCGAGATGGGTAGCCCCAGGACCACGTCCCGAGACAGCCCGAACAGGGGCTCATAGATGATGTTCATGTACAGGGGCAAAAAGGACACACTCATGTCGTAGCCGAGAAAGAACAGGAACCCGGCCGAACGGACGAATCTTCCCACGCCCTCGTCCTCGGCCCGGACCGGTCCTGGACGAATCCAGGCCATGGTCAGGGCCAGAATCTCGGCCAGAAAGACGAAACAGATGAAGGCCACCGTGGCTGAATCGAAGAGAACCCCCCTGACCCGACCCTCCACCATGGACTCGTTGGTGGTCACGGCCACATAGCCTTCCACGGCCTTATGCCGGTGCTTGGTCTTGCCGTAGGCGAACAGGGGCACTGTGATGGTCTGCCCGTCGTACGCGCCCTCCCCCTGTCTGGCCTCGGCCACGGTTTGTCCATCGTCGTCATACATGGCGATTCGGGACACCGATGGAGAGATGGACACCACCTGCTCCAGCAGGCTGTCCATGCCCACCAGTCTCTGAATACTGAGGCCCTTGCTCAGAAGAAACTCGATGTCTCCCTGGAGATACCTGGCCAGGGATTCGGCCTGGCCGACCAGGCCCTGCCGATAGGTTTCCTGAAACCGCTTGACGTTCATGAAGGCGAAGACCACCTGGGATCCGCCGATGAACAGGAAGAGGACGATGGTCGACCACCGCCGGAGCCGGGTCGGGTCGGTGTTGGCCGCCGAGACCCAGCCCAGCCACCCCCACAGGGCCAGGCCCACGACTAAGACGGTCCAGGACAGGGCCGTCAGATTCCACCGAACAAAACCCTCCAGTCTGGACCTGATGGTCTCCTCGGTCACCTGCAGGGTCAGGAAGCCTTGGAGGGTGCCGCTCTTGACAATCGGGAAAACAATATGGCGATGTTTGCCCAAAATGAAGGGCTCGTCCTTCGATGTGTCCGACAGGGCGAAGGACAGAAGATCCCCTGGAACGATTTCGCCCACGGCGTCATGGCCGGTCGGGCCGGTCTGGACCAGACTGAAGAGAATCTTTCCCGTGGTATCGAAAACCTGGATGGAATCGAGGCTCGGAGCGAGCGCATGGAGATCGGCCAGGATTTCCTGGCCCCCGGCGAAGGCTCCCAGAGGCTTTCCGTACTGGACCCCGGTCTCGAGTTGCTGCCGGGCCGCCCCGCCCAGGACCCGTAGATTCGCCAGCAAGCCCTCCAGATAGGCGCTTTGCAGGGAGGATACGCCCAGGGCCGCGCTCAGGGTCTGGGTCAGGATCAGGACGCTCAGGCCTAGGATCAAAGGTCTGAGAACGGTCCGCACCCTGCTGGAATCAACGGTCGAGGCGGCGATGGTCGTGTCCTCTGTCCCCTATTGGAACTTGCGGCCCTCGGGCAGGACCGACTTCTCGTAGATCTCGTCCGAGGCGATGAGGATGTTGACCGGAAAATCAAACCCGATTTTCTGGGCCGTTTCGATGTTCAGGGCGATCTTGGGCTGGCTGTTGTCGACCATGGGCAGATCCCTGGGCTTCTCGCCTTCCAGGATGCGAATGCAGGAATTGGCCAGGAACTCGCCGATGGGCGAAAAGTCCTGGGTGGAAAAGGCCATCAGGGCGCCGCTTCGGACATGGGTCGATCCGTCCCGGGCAAAGGTTGGAATCTTGTGCCTGTTCAGAAGCTCGAACAACTGATTCACGTCGCAGGCCCCCCAATCGAAACAGTTCAGGGCCGAAATGAAAAAGGCGTCCATGCCCCTGGCCAGAAGGTCCTCAATCCCTTTCCGGCAGTCCTCGGTGCTTTCGGTGGTCCCGATCTGATTATATTCCAGAAGTTCGAAACCCCGTTCCTTGGCTGCCTGCCGGGCATCCAGAACATTGGCGTAGACCAGGCCCGTTTCTGTGTCGGGATAGATGATCCCGAGCTTCTTGAAGCCCACGATCTCATGGAAGAGTTCGAACATGATCTTCCAGCGATCCCGAACGATGCGGACCGTGAAATTGTCCACCCCGGAATCCTCCAGGCTGGGCACGAACCCGGACTTGACCGGATCGGACAGGGCCATGCCCAGGATCGGGGTCCGTCCGTTGTTGGCCTCCAGCAAAGCCCCGGCCGCTGCCGTGCCCATGGCCACGATCAGATCGAGGCCGTCGCGGGCCATGAGTTCCTTGGCCCGCTCCAGATACTCCGGAACCTTTTCCTCGTCCCAGCCGGGACTGAACCAGGCGTCGGCCGGATACTCGACCCGGTCCGGGCCCCATCCTCTGGCGGTCATGGCCGTCTGCATGGCCTTGATGGTCCCTTCATAGGCCCAGTACTGGCCGGCTTCCAGATAGCCGATTCGAAACTTCTTGCTCTCGGCAAAGGCATTGCCGGCAAGAACGAATATGGCCGCAAGAACGAAGGGCAAGAGAGGAAGCCGCCGCATATCAGTCTCCTTGGTTCAGATCCGCAAAAAAACCAGTACCCAGAGTATGGCCGCCGCCCAGCACCCGGCCAAAAGATCGTCGATCATGATTCCGAACCCTCCGGGCAACCACGTCTCGGAGCTGCGCACCGGCCATGGTTTGAGGATGTCAAAAAACCGGAACAACCCGAAACCCAGACAGACCAAGGCCCAATCCATGGCTGCTGAAGGCGCGCCAAGGGGCATGAGGGCCATCCACTGCCCGAGCAATTCGTCGATGACAACCTGTCCGGGGTCTTTCCGTCCCAGATTACGCTCCACCCGGGTGGCCATCAGCCCACCGATCACGAACACCGAGACCAGGACCGTCACCCGGGCCGCCGGACCCAGGGGAAGAAAGAGCAGCGGGGCCAGGGCCGTGGCCAACAGGGAGCCCCAGGTCCCCGGAGCCTTGGGCAGATATCCGGCCGGACCCAGGGCGCAGGCGAATTCCATGGCCCGGTCCAGACTCGATGCCCGGTTCTTCACGCCCCCTCCCCGCCCTCGGCCGGGGCCACGACCCCAAGTCTGAGCAGAGCCGCGGCCGTTTCCTGCAGGGGCAGGCCCACGACGTTGGAGACCGATCCGGTCACCGAACGCACCAGAAATCCGCCTCCACCCTGAATGGCGTAGCTTCCGGCCTTGTCCATGGGCTCACCGGAACGGACATAGGCCGCCAAAACATCGTCCGTGAAAGATGCCATCCGCACGGTGGACACGGCATGAAATCCTTCGTCCACCTGATCGGCGGCCCGCATGAGCCAGACTCCGGTGATCACTTCATGCTCCCGTCCCCGCAGAAGGCGCAGGGCCTCCAGGGCCGCGGCCGGTGACCCGGGCTTGCCCAGGACTATGTCGTCGGCCACGACCATGGTGTCCGCCCCGAGAACGAGATGATCCTGAAACCGGGCCGCCATGTCCCCGGCCTTGAGTCTGGCCAGACGAAGGGCGTAGTCCACCGGGACTTCCTCGGCCAGTCTGGGCGGTTCCGGCACCCAGCTGGGAACGACCAGAAAATGGATCCCCAGGGAGGCCAGCAAAGCCTGCCTCCGGGGCGAGGCCGAGGCCAGAGCCAGAGGCTGTCTGATTCTGAAGGGGCCGTGAGGAACTGTCTCCAGAGGCATGGGCATGAAAATCCTTTGACGGGCTTCCGGTTCGAATGGATTTCAAAACAGGCACTTGTTCTATACCGGATCAGAACCCGACGCGCAACAATCCGATTCAGTCAGATCAAGGGCACAGGCGTTTTTTGACAGCTCCTGAACACCAGCAACAGCTTTTCCTTGGCGTCACCGGATTGACTGTCCGACTGAACCGGACACCGTTCATCAAAACGTTGCCAGCCACCAGAAAGGATTCTATTGGATCTCAAACGCAACGGCTTGAGGGCATACGACCGACGAAAAAAGTTTCAACCCCATAAAACAGGCACATTCCGACCGAAAATAGCTGGAATCGTGACGAGAAACCATTGACGTGCCCGATCCCGAACCTCTCTAGAATCCTTGGTGCCCCCATGATCCTTCTCAAATTCCTTGTCGTCCTCTATGTCGTGATGGCCGTCGCGGCCTTTTTCTTCAGCGAAAGGCTCATCTTCGTCCCCCCAAGGCCCAGCTACGGCAACGACCCGGACCTGCTCATGATTCCCGGCCCCCGAGACGGACCCATCGTCGCCCTGTACCTGGTTAATCCCGGGTCCCGGCATACCATCCTCTACAGCCACGGCAACGCCGAGGATCTCGGCCACATCCGACCCGTCCTCGAACTCCTCCACGGTCTGGGGTTCTCGGTTCTGGCCTACGACTATCCAGGATACGGCCTGAGTCCGGGTCGACCCTCCGAGGCCGGAGCCTATGCCGCTATCGATGCCGCCTACGACTATCTGACGAGGAAAAAAATGCTGGATCCGGCCGGGATCATTCTCTACGGCCGCTCCGTGGGTAGCGGACCGGCCACGGATCTGGCCTCGCGGCGCAGAGTTGGCGGGCTAATCGTTGAAGGAGGCTTTACCACCGCCTTCAGGGTGGTGACCAGAATCCCGATCTTTCCGTTCGACCGGTTCAGGAACATCGCCAAGGTGGAAAAAATTGAGGCCCCGATTCTCGTCATCCATGGCGACCGCGACGAGGTGGTTCCATTTACACATGGCCGGCAGATCATGGCCAAGGCCAGGGAACCGAAATTCTTCTTTCAGGCCAAAGCCGCCAGGCACAACGACCTGATCTCGGTTTCCGGCCCGGCCTACGAACGGGCCGTGCTGGATTTTGCGGCCCACATCGGCCAGGACACGGACAAGAATGCGTCTTGACAGTCTGATTTTTTCATCTCTTCGTTTCGCGTGATAACTGGCCGGTCGACCCTGCCATCCTGAATTCAGTTGGCTTGCCGGCCAAAGACATTGACAACCACCTTCCACCCTGCCTAATCGATATGAAATCTCAACAACGGGAGTGAATCATGTACTTCAAGCAAATCGCCGTGGAAGGACTCGGCTGCTTCTCCTATTGCATCGGCTGCCCTCGAGCCCGGGCCATGGCCGTCGTCGACCCCAAGCGGGACATCCAGGACTATCTGGACATCTCCCGCAACGAGGGCATGCGCATCACCCACATCATCGAAACCCACGTCCACGCCGACCACGTCAGCGGGGCCCAGGAACTCAAAGCCGCCACCGGGGCCGACATCCACATCCAAAAAGATTCCCCGGTTTCCTATCCCCGCAGGCCCCTAGACGAAGGCGACGTCATCGTCATCGGCCCGGCTCAGATGGAGGTCGTCCACACCCCGGGCCACACCCCTCACGCCATTTCCCTTCTGGTCACGGACACGGCCCGGTCCCCCGAGCCCGAGATGATCCTGACCGGGGACGTTCTCTTTGTCGGGGACATCGGACGGCCCGACCTGGCCGGACAGGAAATCCTCGACGAGCAGATCAGCAACCTCTACACCTCCCTCTACGTCAAGCTGGCCAAATATCCCGACCATGTCGAGGTCTTCCCGGCCCACGGCGAGGGTTCCCTGTGCGGCCGGGGCATGAGCCCCAAGCGCAACTCCACCCTGGGCTACGAGCGCCGGGCCAACCCCATGCTCCGCTTCGCCTCCTTCGAGGACTTCGCCCGGGAGATCGGCTCGACCTTCCCCACCCGGCCCAAGAGCTTCACCCACATCATCGAAACCAACATGAAGGGGGCCCCCCTCCTGGACACCTGCCCCATGGACAAGGCCATGACCCCGGGCCAGTTCGAGGGCGAAATGAAGCGGGGGGCTTTGGTCATCGATGTCCGGGACTCGGCCGGGTTCGGCGGGTTCCACATCCCCGGAAGCGTCAACATCGGCTTCGAGAAACAACTGGCCAACTGGGTAGGCATGGTCGTCGATCCCGACTCAGACCTCCTTCTCGTGGTCCCCGGCCGGAACGAGTACGAGCGCATGGTCACCGAACTCCACCGCATCGGCTACGACCGCATCTTCGGCTACCTCTCGGGCGGCATCATGTCCTGGCTCCTGAGCGGGCGGCCCGTGGCCCAGCTGCCCCAGATCTCGCCCCATCAGCTCCGGGAGCGGCAGAACAAAACCGATTTCACCCTCCTCGACGTCCGCACCCCGGCCGAACGGGCCGCAGGCAAGCTGGAAAGGTCCGAGCATCTCCCCTTGACGGACATCCTGGCCGGAAAATTTCCCTCGGGCGACCCGGACCGGGAAATCGTGGTCTATTGCGGCAGCGGATTCCGCTCCAACATCGCCGCCAGCTTCCTCCGCCAGCACGGCCACGCCAGGGTCAGCTCCATGGCCGGAGGCATCTTCGCCTGGACCGCGGCCGGGTTTCCCGTGATTGCCTGACCATGGCAGACCGAACCTCAACGAAGACGGCCCAGACGGAAATTCCGTCCGGGCCGTCTTGCGTTTCCCTATATTTGGGACAAGAGTCCATGGGACGATTCATTCTCCGGAAAGCATCCTCCGGCCCCAAAAGCGCACGCTGTTCCTGGTCGTTTCCGGACATTCAAAAAAAGGGTTGATGGACTCGCGGGACAGGCCAAACACCTCCCTGAAATCCGTAATCACCGATATCTCCAAAAAACTTCTCCCCCGATGACGATGCGGATTATTTGCATCGGACAGTGAGCACAGGAACCGGGCATCGCCGGGTAACTTTTTCCACCACGCTTCCAAAGGCGAAACGCTTGACCCCACCGTATCCATGAGTGGCCATGACGACAAGATCGATATTGTTTTTGTCGACGAATTTCAAAATTTCCTCTGCTGCGTCGCCGTTGATCACCACCTGCTTATGTCTTGGACACGCACCCCCAAGCTGATCACAGATCGTGTTCAAGGCCTTTTGGCTTTTATTCATGAATTGCTTGCGCACATGCTCAAGAATGTCCGGATTTATGGCCTCGGCCAACTGTTCATAGCGGGTCACCTCGTCCTGAACATTGAGAACTATGATTTCGGCTTGATATTTTTCCGCCAGCGACTGGGCATAAGGCAAGGCTTGAGAAGCTTCTTCGGAAGTGTCGGTGGGCCAAAGAATGGTTTTAATTTCCATGACGAGTCCTCCTTGAAAAGGCTACTGGGTTGTCGAATGGAGTGTCTTGATCACCAGCCGGACAGATGAAGTGAGAAAAGATCATCTGCGTTGAGGATTGATTCAGTCATTGAACCTGAAGAGGTCGCAACAAAAAAAAATATCCGTGCCCTGGAAAACATTCCGTACAGGACCAGAATCGCTCTTGATTCTAGTATTGGCCGTAAGTCCGTTGGTCGATGATTGTCAACCGTCACCGAAACAAAACGTGATACCTTGAAATCCGACGACGATCTACACGCCTCTGAGCATTCTCCGATCCCCGACCCGCATGGTGATCCTGGATTTGTCCAGATACTCCAGGAGAGGGATGGCGAACTTGCGCGACAGTCCGGTCAGGTCCTTGAAATCGGATGGTTCCATGGCCTCGTGATCGGCGAAGAAATCCCGGATGGTCTGCACGAGGCCTTCGATGGCCGTGGCCGTGAAGTAGAGATCCTCGTTGATCTTGATCAATTCTCCGGCTTCCTGAAGGACCCGGAGAATCGGCCCGGCCTCCTTGGGTGTCAGGGAGAGATCGGCCAGAACCACCTTGAGGGTCGGCGGAGTCAGCCCCCCGGCCGAGAACGCGTCCAGAATGGATTGTCTGGCCTTGGCCACGTCAGAGGCCAGGGACACCCGGTGGTCCGGAAGCCGGATCAGGTCCTGCTCCACGACCACGGCCTCGTCCCGGGCCTGACGTTCGATAAGAAAATGCACCAGCTTCTGGTCCAGGCCCTTGGCCCAAGCCGATTCCAGTTCACCTCGGCCCAGGCCCTGGCGCATGGGCTGTCGCCGGTGGTATCCGGCCAGATAATCCACCAGACCCTGCCCCAAGTCCCGGACCACGGTCCCGGCCACGTACTTGCGCTGGTCGCGGTCGAACAGAAAGGCCTCCTGGCGTCCGCCCATCTGCTGCAGGGTCCGCTCCAATTCCTTGGACTCCATGTCGGTCATGATCCGGAGCTGGGCAAAAGTCAGGCCCTGGGGCCCGGATAGCTCCAACTGGGCGGCCACAAGCTCGGGGCCATGCAGCTCGGCCAGCTTTTTGAGGTTCTCCACCCCCTTGGAGAACCGCTTCACCTTGCGGCCCAGGGGGTTGATGATTCTGGCCCCGCCGATGGTCTGCAAAGGAGAGAAGGACCGGACGATGCAGCGATCACCGAACACTCCGGTCAGGGGTTCTTCGAACCGGACCTGGCAGACGACCCGATCCCCGGGCTCCAGAATGTCCCGGTCCAGAAGATAGATCCGGGCCAAAACCTCACGGGTGCCGTGGTGGAAGTGGATTTGGGTCCTGTTCTTGAGACTCCTCCCGGCCGAGGCCAAATAGTCCAGCTCTAGGTCCCAGACCGGACTTGGAAACAGGCTCCCCGGGGCGGCCAGGATGTCGCCCCGCTCCAGATCCTGGACCTCCAAACCATAGAGATTGACGGCCGTTCGCTGGCCGGCCGTGACCCGTTCCGAGGCCTCGCCGTGGGCCTGCAGGGACCGAACCTTGCTTCGAAGCCCCCTGGGATAGACCTCCATTTCATCGCCTGCGGCCACCGTGCCCGAAAAGCTGGTTCCCGTGACCACCGTGCCGTGGCCACGCATAGTGAAAACCCGGTCCACGGGCAGGCGAAAAAGGTCGGATCGCCTCCTGGGCCGGAATTCCTCCGTCATCCGGACCAACTCGGCCTTCAATTCCTCAAGCCCGGCCCCGGTGTGGGCCGAGACTGGGATGATAGGCGCACCGGCCAGGAATGAACCCTCCAGGTATTCGGCCACCTCCTCCTGGACCATCTCCAACCAGTCCTTGTCCACCATGTCTGCCTTGGTCAGAGCCACCAGACCCTGCTCCACGCCCAGCAGAACACAGATGTCCAGATGCTCCCTGGTCTGAGGCATGATGCCCTCGTCCGCGGCAATGACCAGGACCACGAAATCGATCCCGGCGGCCCCGGCCACCATATTCTTCACGAACCGCTCATGCCCCGGCACGTCGATGATTCCCAGCCGCAACCCGGGTTTCAGATCCAGAAAGGCGAAGCCCAGCTCAATGGTGATGCCACGCTTCTGCTCCTCGGCCAGACGGTCGCAGTTTATGCCCGTCAGGGCCTTGATCAGAGTTGTCTTGCCGTGGTCGATGTGTCCGGCCGTGCCCATGATGACTGGCATCGAAAACCTCCACGCGCGCCTAACGGCCCGCGGTTGCTGTGATTGAGTCCGGAACGCTATCCTTCGGCCCGAGGGTTTGTCAAAAAACTAGGCCGACACTCCAGGCCCAACGGCACGGATTTCAAACACATCGACAATTGACAAACCCAGGCGTTCAGCCAAAGGTACGTGACAATGACAGAGCCGGACAGCATGATTCGCAGATCTCTCTCAGATCAAATTGGCCTCGCCCCAAGTCTTTGCAGACCAGGCAATCACGATCTGAAAAAACCATTTTCCGTGCCGGGAGACAGGCCATGCGAGAAAAGGATGAACGAGACAGCCCACACGCCGGGAATATTGAGCAGGACCTGACACCATCCAGAACCGGTATGGTTCGCGGAACGCGCTTCACGAATATCCAGGGCGAACCGGTCACTTCAGGAATTCCCTCTTTCGACACCATGGTGGACAGATTGCGGATCGGCGACAATGTGGTCTGGCAGGTTTCCGACTTGGAGAATTATCGGTATTTTGCCCATGCCTTTATCCAGGCCGCCCTGCGGGAAAACAGAAAGGTTGTCTACATTCGCTTTGCAGACCATGCTCCCCTCGTCAACGACGGGCCATCGGACGTCATCCGGTATCATCTCGATCCCGGTGATGGCTTTGAATCCTTTTCCTCCGCAGTGTTCCGAATCATCAAAAGCCAGGGCGTTGGCACGTTTTATGTCTTTGACTGCCTGTCAAATCTACTGTCCGACTGGGCAACGGACCTGATGATCGGCAATTTCTTCGTCATCACCTGCCCGTATCTTTTTGAACTGAACACCATCGCCTACTTCGCCCTTTTTCGAAACAGCCATTCCTATCAGACCGTGGCCCGCATCCGGGAAACGACCCAACTTTTGATCGACGTCTTCGACGAAAACGGCAGGATGTACGTCCATCCCCTCAAGGCCTGGCAACGCTACTCTCCGACCATGTTTCTGCCCCACGTCAGGGAAAATGGAAGTTTTACGGCCATTGTCAGCAGTGTCGATGCGGCCCTGCTCTTCACTGAACTGACCCGCCGCCGACCCGAGAGTGGCAAACGAAGTCTTGACTATTGGGACCGACTGTTCATGGAGGCCGAACAGCTCCTGCACAAACCATGGAACACGTCGGAAATCCAGGACATGGTCGAACGGATCTGCATGATCATGGTCACCAGGGAGCCGCGCATGTCCGCCTTGGTCCGGAAGAATTTCAGCCTTGAGGACCTGGTCCGTCTACGAGAACGACTCATCGGCACAGGAAGCATCGGCGGCAAGGCCGTGGGCATGCTCGTGGCCCGAAAAATCTTGGAAAAAGACCATGCCATCGACTGGAGCAGCCTACTGGAACCACACGATTCCTTCTACATCGGTTCGGACGTCTTCTATACCTACCTGGTTCAGAACGGCTGGTGGAAACTCTACATGAAGCACAAGACCAAGGAGGGATATTTCAAGGCAGGACAAATACTGAAAAAAAGACTTCAGACGGGGTTCTTTCCAGACGAAATTCGCGAACAATTCAAACGAATGCTTGAATATTTCGGGCAATCGCCCATCATTGTCCGCTCCAGCAGCCTCCTGGAAGACAACTTTGGAAATGCCTTTGCAGGCAAGTACGACAGCATTTTTCTCGCGAACCAAGGACGGCCGCAGGAACGCTATCAGCAATTCGAAGACGCTGTCCGAAGTATCTACGCCAGCACCGTGAACGAGGACGCCCTAACCTACCGACTCCAGCGGGGCATGGCCCAGGCCGACGAACAGATGGCCCTACTGGTGCAACGCGTTTCCGGCTCCCACCGCGGGCATCTCTTTCTCCCAGATTTAGCCGGGGTCGGTTTTTCATACAATATCTACACATGGAAACGGGACATGAATCCCGAGGCGGGGATGCTTCGACTTGTCTTCGGCCTGGGGACCAGGGCCGTGAACAGAACCGAGGGGGATTACCCCAGGATCGTTGCTCTCGACTCACCCCTTCAGCACCCCCATGCCGGAGGTGAAGACCTGCGGCGTTTTTCCCAGCGTGAAGTGGACGTGCTGGACCTCAAGGAAAACACGCTGACGACCATGTCCATCCTGGACCTGATGGGACAAAATCTGGGGATTTCTCTCGACCGCATTGGAGTGCGTGACCATGAGGTAAACGAACGTATCCGAAAACTGGGCATACGCAATCAGGAGGCATGGAACATCACCTTCGACGAACTGCTTTCGACGTCTTCCTATCCGCAGATCATGAGGGCCCTGCTGAAAAAACTGGAAGCGATCTACCAGTACCCGGTGGACACGGAATTCACGGTCAATTTTTCCACGGATGACTCATATCGAATCAATCTGCTCCAATGCCGCCCCATGCAGACTACGGGGAGGACCAACCGGGTCGAACTCCCTGATGCCGTTCTCGCGCACCAATTTTTTCTAAATTTTGACGGAAATTTCTTCGGCGGAAACATCGATATACGCATCCACCGAATCATCCACGTCCGTCCCAAGGAATACGCCGAGTTGCCCCTGGCCAAAAAATTCGAGGTTGCCCGTCTTGTTGGACAGTTGAACAAACAGATCACCAATAGAGACCGCCAGGCAGTGATGCTCCTCGGTCCCGGACGATGGGGAACCACGACTCCGTCCTTGGGCGTCCCGGTTCGCTTTTCAGAAATCAACAATATCGCAGTGCTTGGAGAAATTGCCTGGAGCGACGGCAATCTCATGCCGGAGCTTTCATACGGCAGCCATTTCTTTCTTGATCTCGTGGAAACCGGAATTTTCTATCTGGCCGTTTTCCCGGAATCACCTGGCGTCATCGCAAATTTTTCCTGGCTGGCCGGGTTCAAAAATCGACTTGAGGAACTAGTTCCCGAAAAAGCCGATCTGTCCGAAGCCGTGGGGGTCCACGACCTGACGGACCAGGATCTGCGAATCGTCGCAGACATGCTCAAACAAAGACTGATCTGCCATCATCGGTAGTCAGTGGCGGTCATACCTGATTGTCAGGATCTCTTGCGCCCGCGAGGCCTTCGACAGGCCGACGGCTTGTTTTTCAATCCCAAGAAGAATATATGCTTCTTTTTTTTCGTTGAAAATCAAATTCTCAGGGAGGATACATGAAAGCAAAGGAGTATATTCAAAGCGTACTGGATCAGGTCTTCAAACGTGATCCGAACGAACGCGAGTTCCACCAGGCCGTCCGGGAGGTTCTGGAATCTCTCGAACCGGTGATAGCGGCCAAGCCAGCCTATATCGAGGCCAACATCCTCGGCAGGATTGTCGAGCCGGAGAGAATCATCACCTTCAGAGTACCCTGGCAGGATGATAAAGGAAAAGTTCATGTGAACAGAGGCTTCAGGGTTCAGTTCAACAGTGCCCTTGGGCCGTACAAAGGAGGAATCCGTTTTCATCCGAGCGTGAATCTCGGGGTCATCAAATTTTTGGGTTTTGAGCAGATTTTCAAAAACTCCTTGACCACCCTGCCCATGGGTGGCGGCAAAGGAGGCTCCGATTTCGACCCGAAATACAAGTCCGACGCCGAGATCATGAGGTTCTGCCAATCCTTCATGACCGAACTGCAACGCCACATCGGAGCCGATACGGATGTGCCGGCAGGCGACATCGGAGTGGGCGCCAGGGAAATCGGCTTCATGTTCGGCCAGTACAAAAGGCTCCGCAACGAGTTCACGGGCGTGTTGACCGGCAAGGGCATCAATTGGGGAGGATCCTTGATCCGGCCCGAAGCCACCGGATATGGGGCTGTGTATTTTGCCCAGGAGATGCTCCGGACCCGGAACGACAGCCTGGAGGGAAAAACCTGTGTCGTCAGCGGATCGGGAAACGTGGCCCAGTTCACCGTGGAAAAAATTCTTCAGCTTGGAGGAAAGGTCGTCTCCCTGTCCGACTCCAACGGGACGATTTACGATCCGACAGGAATCGACGAGGAGAAATTGAGATATGTGATCGAACTCAAAAACATCCGATACGGTCGAATCAAAGAGTACGCGGAAAAATTCAGGGGAGTCGAATACTACGAAGGATGTCGCCCCTGGGGAATCAAATGCGACTGCGCCTTCCCCTCGGCAACCCAGAACGAAATCAGTCTGGACGACGCCAAGCACCTTTGCGATGCCGGATGTTGCCTGGTCTGTGAAGGAGCGAACATGCCCACCGAGCCGGACGCTGTGCACCTGGTCCAATCTTCGAGACTTCTCTACGGATTGAGCAAGGCGGCCAACGCCGGCGGAGTGGCGGTCTCAGGCCTTGAAATGTCCCAGAACTCGATGCGTCTGAGATGGACGAGAGAGGAGGTCGATCAAAAACTTCAGCAAATCATGAGGAATATCCACAAGCAATGTGTGGAGGCCGCGGAGGAATTCGGCATGAAAGGCGATTTGGTGGCCGGAGCGAATATCGCCGGATTCCGTAGGGTAGCCGACACCATGCTCGATCATGGCGTGGTGTAACACCAGACCCTTGGCCGAATAGCCTCGCTGCCGGCACCGACAAAAGCCGGAGCCAGGAGCATCCGCTCCGGGCCCCGGCTTTTGTGTAGTTCAAACCACGTCGCCTTAATAC
>RZZR01000044.1 GCA_009929795.1 Deltaproteobacteria bacterium
TCAATGATGAGCAGGGCCGAGGCCGATTCGATGGCCGGGGTGAAATTGACGGCCCAGACGCCGCTGGCCTGGAAGTTGAACGTGGCCCGAGATATGGCCGCGGTGGCCTTCTGACTCAGGGTGACCGTCTTGGCCGAGGTGTCCACGCCGGTGATGGTCGTGCCCGAGGGGATGATCGTGGCGTTGGTGACGCAGGTGACGATCTGGCCGGGAGCGAGCTGGGGCACCAGGCCGGCGTCCATGTTGCGGATGACGTTCAAGCTGTCGGCCTGGATGTCGCCGGGTCCGCCAGCCGCCGGAATGGACACGTTGTACTTGCCTTTCAGTCCGAACAGGCCAGTTCCCTTGTTCAGACCGTCCAGGGCGTTCTGCATGTCCCCGGCCGAGATGCTCCAGGATAAGGCATTGGTCGTGTCCCCGCTTTGCCCGTCCTGGAGGGTGAAGGTCCCGCCGCTCGGCCCGCCGTTGTTCCCGCCGGCCATGAAGGCGTTGTAGTAAGCCCACATGTCCTTGGCGATGGTCTCGTCGGTCTGGAACTTGCCCGGGGTCCAGGTCACGGCCGCATTGGCCAGGCTTTGGGCCCGGGGGTCGCCGAAATTCAGGGTCGTCCCATAGGCCTTGACCGTGGGGTTGGGCAAACCGCCATTGAAGGTGTAGTACTGGGACTGGGTGGCCTGGGTGTAGGGCACGAACTCGAAGTCGATCTCGTTCCAGCGCCAGTTCTGGGCCACGTCGGGCAGGTTCTTGGTCGCTGGCTCGTTGGCGTAGAGCCAGAAGGTGGAGCAGACCGGGGCGTCCGCGGCCTGGAACTCGCAGACGAACATGCCGTAGCCGAAGGAGCGGTTGGTGACCATCTGGGCCGAGAGATAGTCCCCGTAGCGGTCGTACTTGGGCAGGGGACAGGCCTCTTCCTCGAGACCGAACGAGGATGAACTGGATTGTTCGTTGCAGCCTGACGACAGCAGAATGCTGGCCAGGGCGAGACTGACGAGTATCGCCCGGAGGCTCCATTGGGCCATTATTTTTGGATACTTCGAGTCCACGGGATCTCCTCAAACGGGTTCGCGTTTGGCTTCAGGGTGTCAGGGCCGGGGTTTTTGAATCATTCATGCAATCCGGATTTTTTCAAGGCCGAAAACCTCATCGGTCGCAGCTCGTTCCCCAATCGCATTTTCCCGAAGACCATGGATAGGGACAGGGATAGGCCGTTGGCCCGGGAACCGTGCTCTGGTCCATGGAATTGTAGTCACAATTACCGGTCGGGCAGAGCTGCTGGCAGTACCAGATCGCTCCGGCCAGGTAGTCTGGAATGGGTATCTGGCGAGTCCGGGCAAGAGAGCCGCCACCCTGCCCGTCAAAGGTCGTTGTCCCGTAGACAAAGGCCTGTTCCGGGGACATGCCCCGGTGCTTGAGGAGATACGAGGTGGCTACCTCGCCGGTGCGATCGGCTCCGGCCGAACAATGGAAGTAGATGACATAGGGGTTGTTCCCGGTTTCTTCGGTCATCAAGGTTGAAATCCAGTCGACCAAGCCTCCGAGATCGCTTTGTTCGGCGCCGGCAGCGAACGGCCGCATATACCACCAGCGGAATTGGCCGGTGACCGTGGAATTGGTGTTCTTGGGCGAGGGCAAGGGAAGGAAACTATCAGCCGGAACGGTGGCGTTGGACGGCGGGACCGTTCCATTGCCCCCGAAAAATCTGTACTCGGCCATGAGCATTGGTCCTTCGCCGGTGTCGTTGATCAGACTGATGTCCACGAAGCGAAATGTGCTCGGAAACGTAGATTTATCGCTGAGTTGGGTCTTGTACAGATTCATGAGGGTGGCCATGAGATTGTCGTAGTCGAAGTGATAATTTCCCTGGCTGTCCGTCACGCATGGCTCAGAACCTCGAAAGAGAAGGTTGCCGTTTTTCTGGTCCAAGAGATAGGCTCGTGGGTAGCTGCTGATGGAGGTGTCGTTGGGCACGCACCCCGGACCGAAACGCCGGTTCGTGGGCGAAGCGGGCATGACCTTTCGGGCCAGGCAGATGTCGAGAGTGTCGGCGTCGGGGCCATCACAGGGTGCGGCATAGTCCCATCCCTCGTCTGTGACCTGGACGACTGCGGGGAAAGGCACCTTGAAAAAGGCGTTTTCGACAACGACCTTCCAGATCGATCCGTTGGGCAGAACCAGACATTGGGGTACGGTGCCATTGACCGTAGTTCCCTTGGGGCAGACATTGGTGCCGTTCTCTTCGCAGGAGTAAAAAGTTATCAGTGTGTCGTCATAGAATGTCTGGTTCTGGTCCGGCGCAAAATAGGGACATTGATGGGCCGGGGCGATAAAAAAACAATTGGCCGTTTCCGGCTGCTGGCTGCAGGCACAGGTCGAGGGCTGGCCGCAGGAGGCGTTCGTGCCGGTGACGTCGGTATGACTGAAATCAGTATCCCTGATGTTGGCCCCTTGAAGATTGGTGTTGGACAAGTCGGAGTAGGACAGATCGGCCCCGGACAGGTCAGAGCAGCTCAGATCGGCCCCGGACAGGTTGTGGAACCGGAAATCGGTTCCGGCCATGTTCTGATTCGGGCAGTCATAGCCGATAACGGTCGTTTGTCCCGGACGGATGAACAGGGCTCGATTCGTTTCCCTGATCGCTCCATGCTCGATATCAAAGACATGTACGCCGGCCTCGAGGTCGACCGTCGCCCTGGGAGCAGTCTTGCTGAGAGAAAACAACCGTTCTCCACTTGGAGCGACCAGGGAAACGGAAATCTCCTGGCCGTCGGGAAGAACAAGGCTGAACTCCCGATCCACGGACCGGGCGAATCGATAGGGGATGAGATCTTGGCCAACACCGCCGGTATCGCCTTCCAGCGGGCCGGTATGTTCCGGGTGCTCCAGAAAAACAGCCACGACATGGTCCTCGCTGGCGGCCAGATCAGTGTCGGCGGCCAACTGGCGTTCATGGAGAAAACGCATGTGGTTCCTTGATGAACTTCCGCTTTCGTTGCAGCCGAACACTCCCAGAACGCTCAACAGAACCAAAAGAAGGACCTTTTTCATTTCCGCCTCCAGCTTGAAGGGATACCAGAATTGACAACGATTATTGTAATCCCTGCCGACGGTCAATGGGATTCTTTGGAAAATGGGAGAAAGTCTTCCGCAAGACAGGGCAACGCACCTTGGCAAGGCTTCATGCCCCCTTCGAGGCCGTCTTTCCTGGTGACAAGGGCCTTGCCAGGCCGAACTTTCGAACCCGGTAGCCCATCTGACGAGGTGTAATGCCAAGCAAGGTCGCCGCCCGGCTCTGGATCCATCCCGCTCGATCCAAGGCGGCCAGGACTTCGGCCCGTTCGACCTCGGCCAGGGTCGTGCCCGCCCGGGATCGGGTCTCCGGGACGACTGAACCGGCCTCGACATCCCGGCTCCTCTTGAGCAGGGCGTCGATGGCTCCTCCATCGATTCGTTCCTGCTCGGCCATGATTGCCAAACGCTCGACGAGGTTTTCCATTTCCCGAACATTGCCGGGCCAATGATGGTTCACCAGGGATTGAAGCGCCTCCGGGGTCAGGCTCAGGGTTCGAGCATAGTCCTGGGCCGCCTTGTTCAGAAAGTAGTTGAGCAAACCGGGAACGTCCTCCCGGCGCTCGCGCAATGGCGGGACTGTGATGGGAAAAACGCTCAGACGATAGTAGAGGTCGGCCCGGAACTCGCTACGACCCGATAGGTTATGAAGATCGCGGTTGGTGGCGGCTATGACCCGGACATCGACGGTTCTGGTCCGATTGGAGCCCAGCCGCTCGAATTCTCGTTCCTGGAGCACCCTGAGGAACTTGGCCTGGACGGACAAAGGCAGGTCCCCGATCTCGTCCAAGAAGATGGTCCCCCCGTCGGCGTCCTCAAAACGTCCGGCCCTCGTTCCCGAGGCCCCGGTGAATGCTCCCCGTTCGTAGCCGAACAGTTCGCTCTCCAGGAGGTTCTCGGGGATGGAGGCGCAGTTGACCTTGACGAAGGGCCTGGTCTTGCGGTCCGATATTTCATGGATGGTCCTGGCGATGAGGGTCTTGCCGACCCCGGACTCGCCCAGAAGAAGGACCGTGGCCTTGGTCGAAGCCACCCGCTCCATCTGTCGCTGGACTTCCTGCATAGACTGTGACCTGCCCACCAGAAATGGCCCCTTCCCCCCCCGGACCAGCTGACTTCGAAGCTGGACGTTTTCGGCCCGCAGATGTTCCTCCCGGCGCCGGACCTTTTCATTCAGACTGATGAATTGGGCCACAAGAGTGGCCACAACCGAGAGAAACTCCATGTCCTCGGCCACGTCCACATCGTCCAAAAACAGCCGATCCACGTGCAGGACTCCAATGGGCTCACCATTGACCAGAATGGGCACCCCGAGAAAGGAAATCCGGTCCTTGCGGACCCGTCGGGCCCCGGTTCGGTCCAAGAACAGGGGCTCCCGGCTGACGTCCGGAACATAGTAGGGTTTGCCGGTCTCGAAGATCCGTCCGGTGACGCCCTCGCCCAACCGATAGACCCCTCGGCGCTTCTCCTCCGGACTCAGACCATGGGAGGCACAGATATTCAAGAGGCCGGTGGCTGGGTCGTAAAGGGTCACGGCCGCCCGCTGCATGGCCAGCTGCCCGGACAGGATGCGCAGGACGTCTGACAGGCTCTCCTCCAGGTCAAGGGCCCGGTCGATGACCTGGCATACGGCCACCAGGGCGGTCAGCTTGAGGCGGTGGACGGAGGTTGGCATCTCCTGGAAGAAGCAAGAACGATACCTGATTTTTGATAAAATTCGGTATTTTTTTCCTGAAAACGATAGTTTTCTGAACCGAAAATGACAAAATGAAAAAAAAAGTGAAAAGTGATGAACAAAAACGTTCATGGACCCGCCGTCGTCGGACTTTGATCCCATCCTTGAGTTCTGCTTGTCCGGGGCGTAAGAACCTTGGATAAAGTTCGTCCCCAACCGGAGATCCACATGCCAGGCATACGAAAGAGCCTCCTTCAACTCATCTTTTCCGGCTCGTCCATGCGTCGCTGGAACGACAAGCTCCGACCCATCCCTCTTGTGGAAGTGGACAAGCAGGCCCACAAGATGATCGTGGCCTGGGTCCTTTTCCAGCTCAACTCCCGGGGCATGACCGACGACCAAAAGCTCAACCTGGGCCGGGAAATCGTCGAGGGTGGCATCTTCGAGTACCTCTACCGTCTGGTCATCACCGACATCAAGCCGCCCATCTTCTACCAGATCCGGGCCAACCCGGCCCATTACGCCCAATTGACGGACTGGGTCCTCGAACAGCTCCAGCCTCGGCTTCAGCCCCTTGGCCAGGGTTTCTGGTCCCGCATGACGGAGTACGTCCAAAACCCCGACGAGGGCACGACCCTGGGCCGAAGGATCCTGGCCGCGGCCCATATGTTCGCCAGCCGCTGGGAATTCCACCTCATCCGGGACCTAAACAATCAGGACGAGGAGATGGAGGACATCGAGAACAATTTCCGGGAGGGCCTGTCCCGTCACCTGGACCTGTCCGGCATGGACGAACTCATGCGGGCCCCGGACTCGCCCTTGGGCCGGTTCGCCCACCTCTGCGGCCAGCTCCGGTTCCAACAGCGCTGGTCCCAGACGCCCCGCATCCCCGAGACCTCGGTCCTTGGACACATGTTCATCGTGGCCTGCTTCGCCTACTTCTTCACCATGACCATCAAAGGCTGCCGGGCCAGGCTCCAGAACAACTTCTTTGCCGGACTCTTCCACGACGTCCCGGAACTGCTCACCAGAGACATCATCTCCCCGGTCAAGCGTTCGGTCCAGCGCATCGGCGATCTGATCAAAGAGTACGAGAACCGGGAACTCAAGCGCCGCATTTTCACGCTTTTGACCGAAGGCGGGTACGAGCTTCTGGTCGAACGGTTGGAATACTATCTGGGTGTGGCCTGCGGCTCGGAATTCTCCGACACCATCTGCGTGGACGGAAAGGGTGGAGAGGTCAACCCGGCCCAGCTCGACCAGGACTATAACCAGGACCGCTTCGACCCCAAGGACGGGCGCCTTCTCAAGGTCTGCGACAATCTGGCCGCCTTTCTCGAGGCCTACAACGCCTCCAGAAACGGCATCTCCAACGACGATCTTCAGCAGGCCCAGTGGAAGATCCGAAGCCTCTACCAGCATACCGAACTGGGCAACGGTCTGCACATCGGAGCCCTGCTGGCCGATTTCGACTGATTTTCCGGGCCCCCGGGCCCAAGACTCTTAGAGAACGGTACTGTGCTCAAAAACCCTTCAAGGAGGTTATCCATGCTCCTGCGCAAAAGAGCCTGGGACATCATGCGCGAAGAATACCCCTCAGTCAGGGATGACGCGTCCATCTCCCAGGTCATCCAGGCCCTCGAGGGCGGCCGGAAAAATTCGTCTGATTTGAACTTCGTCGTCGTCTTCGACCGGTCCGGGGCCTTCAAGGGCGTCGTGTCCATGTGGAACATCATCCAGTCCATCGGCCCCTGTCTCCTCTCGGGGCTCGGACTCCTGGAAAAGGAGGTCAACTGGGACCAGGCCTTTCATCGGGCCTGCCGGACCTGCGCCCAGGTGGACCTTGGCGAATACCTTCAACGTGACGTCCCGGTGGTCAAACCCAACGACCCCTTGGCTAGAATTCTGGAAATTTTCCTCGGCTATCGTCGTGGTCGTGCAGTAGTCGAGGAGGGAGGAAAAATCATCGGCATTGTCGTTCTTGCCGATCTCTACCGGGAAATTGGCCTTGCCTTAGACCAGTCCTGAGCCCGAAAACAAGACGGGGGAACCGGATACGCCGGTTCCCCCCGTCTTCATTGAGACTCCAGGCCTCCGTACGTCAATCCTTCCGGCCCCCATCGCAGACCAGGGGCCAAATCTCGTCGATATTCTCGATAGTCCGAACCTCGATCTTTCGGCGCAGGTCGCCCGGAATTTCCTTGAAGTCATTCTCGTTCTTGGCCGGGATGAGCACCCGGCGAACTCCGGCCGAGACTGCGGCCAGAATTTTCTCCTTGATCCCGCCTACAGGCAGGACCCGTCCCCGCAGGGTGATCTCTCCGGTCATGGCCACGTCGTTGCAGACCGGAGTGTTGGTCAAGGCCGAGAGCAAAGCCGTGACCATGGTCACCCCGGCCGATGGGCCGTCCTTGGGCGTGGCCCCGGCCGGCACGTGGACGTGGATGTCCAGCTTTTCGGTAAAATCGCTCTCCAGGCCGAGCTTCTGAGCCCTGGCCCGAGCGTAGCTCAGGGCCGCCTGGGCGCTCTCCTTCATGACCTCGCCCAATTGTCCGGTCAGGATGAGCTTTCCCTTGCCGGGCATGGTCGTCACTTCCACGTAGAGGGTCTCGCCCCCGAACGGAGTCCAGGCAAGTCCCAGAGCCACCCCCGGAGGCAATTCGTTGTCTCGCTCCTCCCCCATGTGCTTGGGCAGGCCTAGGAGCTTCCGAACCATCTGGGGAGTGATCCGAAATGGCCCATTTTCTCCCTCGGCCACACGTCGGGCCAGCTTTCGACAGACGCTGCCGATCTCCCGTTCCAGGTTTCGCAGGCCCGCTTCCCGGGTGTAGTCCTGAATGATCTTGGAGATGACCGCATCGCTGATCTGGACGTCGGGCTCGGTCAGACCGTTTTCCTTGACCTGCCGGGGCAGGATATAACGCCTGGCGATCTTGACCTTTTCCTGCTCCGTGTATCCGGTGATTCGGATGATCTCCATCCGGTCCCGCAGGGCCTGGGGGATGGTGTCCAGCATGTTGGCCGTGCAGATGAACATGACCTTGGACAGATCGAAAGGCACGTTCAGATAGTGGTCGGTGAAGGTATTGTTCTGCTCGGGGTCCAGGACCTCCAGCAGGGCCGAGGACGGGTCCCCCCGGAAATCGCTGCCCACCTTGTCGATTTCGTCCAGCATGAAGACCGGGTTTCTGGTTCCGGCATCCTTGATGCTCTGGATGATCCGGCCGGGCATGGATCCGATGTAGGTCCGGCGATGGCCTCGGATCTCGGCCTCGTCACGCATCCCGCCCAAAGACATCCGCACAAATTTGCGGTTCAGTGACCGGGCGATGGATCGCCCCAAGGAAGTCTTGCCCACACCGGGAGGTCCGACGAAGCAGAGAATGGGGCCCTTCATCTCCGGATTAAGCTTGCGTACACTCAGATATTCGAGAATCCGTTCCTTGACCTTTTCCAGATCGTAGTGGTCCTCGTTGAGGATCTTTTCGGCTGCCTTGATGTCCAGGCGGTCCTTGGACATTTTCTTCCATGGCAGGTCCGTCAGCCACTCAATGTAGGTCCGGATGACCGTGGCCTCGGAGGACTCGGGATGCATGCTCTCCAGTCGTTTGAGCTGCTTCGTGGCCTCTTCCATGACCTTTTTGGGCAGTCCGGCCTTCTTCAGAGCCTTGTGCAGCCCCTCGAACTCCTCCCCGCCCTCGTCCTGGTCGCCAAGTTCCTTCCGGATGGCCTTCATCTGTTCTCGGAGAAAAAATTCCCTCTGGGCCTTGTCCATGCCTTCACGGGCCATGCTCTGGATCTTGGCCTGCATGGAGGCCACTTCGACTTCCTTGGCCAGCTGCTCGTTGACCAGAGACAAACGCTCCAGCGGATCCTCGCACTCCAGAATCCGCTGGGCGTCCTGAGGCTTCATCCGCAAATTTGAGGCCACCAGATCGGCCAGACGCCCGTGCTCCTGGACACCGTTCAACACGGACATGATTTCGGTCGTGTCTATCCCTCGCAGGCTGAGAATCTTCTCGCTCTGCTCCCTGACCGCCCGCAAGAGAGCCTCCTGCTCCGGACCGGCCTCGCCGCCGGTCTCGCGCTCCTCAATGACTTCAATCTCGGCCTCGTCAAAGGGCTCGTCCTGGACGAAGTCCTTGACCCGGGCCCGGGTCAGCCCCTGGACCAGGACCTTCAGCCGGCCGTCGGGCATCTTGAGCATCCGCATGATCATGGCCACCGTACCCACCCGATAGAGGTCGTCGGGTCCGGGCTCGTCCACCTGTTCGTCTTTTTGAGTGCAAATGAGGATATAGCGGTTTCGGTTCAAGGCCGCGTCCACGGCCAAGACGCTCTTGTCCCGCCCCACAAACAAGGGCAGAATCATATAGTTGAAAACCACGATGTCCCTCACCGGAAGGACTGGGATTCGATTCGGGAGGTCCAGTTCCGGACGCCCTCCACCCTGGTCCTCGACCACGGGTTCCGGGCCTCGGTTGTCTTCCTCCTGTGGTGTCGGGGTCAGGATATTCTCGTCGCTCATAGTCGGTCTCCGTTGATGTATGTGAAAGGACCGGGTCGAACCTAGGGCATTCGTCCCTGTTCCCGATACGAATAATAGCCGGAATCGGACACAATGATATGATCCAAAATCCGGATGTCCAGCTTTGAAGCCGCATCTTGTATTTTTGCCGTCAAATCGTCGTCCTGCTTGGACGGCTGGAGATTTCCTCCGGGATGGTTGTGAACCAGAATGACGCCCCCGGCCTGGCGTTCCAAAACCAGGGCCAAAATTTCCCTGGGATAGACCGGGGCCTGATCCACGGTGCCTCGGCTGATGCGTACAAAATCCATGAACCGGTTTCTGTTGTCCACAAGGATCGTCCAGAACTCTTCCACGGCCGAATGGGCAAGCCTGGCCGCCGCAAAGCGGGCCACCTCGTCAGGGCAGGAGAAGACCTCGCGGTCACGAACAAATCCCCGGAGCTCCCGGCACCGGCACTCCTGCAACAGACTCAAAAAGGTGGCCACGCCAGAGCCGACTCCGTCCATCCGCTCCAGATCGGCCGGTCTGGCGGACATAATTCCAGCCACGGATCCGAAGTGCTCGAGCATGTTCTTGGCCAGAGGCTTGGTGTCCCGGCGAGGAATGGCATAGCCCAAGAGAAGTTCGAGGACCTCATAATCGGCCAAAAGGTCCGGAGCCTTTCTGAAGCGATCCCTGAGGCGTTGCCTATGCCCTGCGGCGTGATTCGTCGTGTCCATGGAAAATCCTGCTGCGTCCTGGCCCGAGAGGTCAGGACCGGGCATTGAACAGACCCATGATCCCCTGCGCCAAAAATTCCAAGGCCTGATCCGGGACCATGGCCCCTGTCTTGATCCCCCGCTCCGCAGCCAGGGCCAGAGGCCAAATCTTGGCCAAACCGGTCAGGCCGATCTGTCTGGCCGCAGCCTCCTTTTCCTTCCGTACGAAGGGCGGCAGGCGAACGGCGTCCCCGTCCCCGGACAGAAGCTGCCACATGGTCCTGGCCTCCCAGACCAGAAGTCCGCTGAACTGAAGCGCGTACCCGTCGTCATCGGCCCGAGCCAGAACATGAGCCCAGGCTGCGGAACGTTCCCTCGGATTTCGGAGGGTGCGCAGAAAGGCGAAGATGTCAATATCGGCCTTGAATCCTATGCCGTCCAGATCCTCCATGCCCAGGTCACGTCGGGACCCGAGCAGGAGCTCCAGCTTTTCCAGCTCCCGCTTCAGACCGGACTGGTCCACGGGTAGCGATCCGGCCAGGGCATCCAAAACCCCAGGACCTGGAGAAAGGCCCAGAGAACCGGCCCACTCTCTGATCCGGGCCCGAACGGCCTGGACTGTCAGTCCTGGAGAACGCCAAACCCATTTCCTGGTTTCGGCCACGGTCCAGTACGGAGTTGAGGTCAATGCCTTGGACAGATTCGGACCCTTGGCCTTCCAGGGGCCCTCAAGACAGAAGAGGGGGAAGATGGATGGCTTTTTAGAGGCCAGGACCGGGGTCAACCTGGGCCAGAACCCGTCGTCGAGTTCGTGGGCCCGCCTTAAAACCACGGCCCGTCCGCCGCCCATGAGATCCGGAACCGAGAGGGCCGTCCAAAAGCTCTGGGGCAAGGGCTCGTCGCCCCAATGGACCTGGATTCTCCACGCTGACCCGTCAGGGGCCGTTCCACAGCGTTCCAAGGCAGCCCGGACCTCGTCCCGGATCATCTCGGGGTCCGGACAGACGCAGAACATGAAACCCGGTCTGATCGTGGTCACGAGGCTCCTCCGGAAACGGTTGGAACCAGCGGGCGGATCGGCGCCGGTCCCCGTGGGCTAGAAGGTCTGCTGTAGGCCGTCGGCCAGACGCTCGGCCGCCAGGTCCACGGCCTTGTGCCCAGCCTCGCGTTCGTCGTCCCCGGTAAAGGACTCCTGGACGACGACCTCCCCCGAGGTCCAGATCACGTGTCCGCTAACCGCGTCGACCATTTCGGCGGTCAGAATCAGGGTCACGGATCTCCGCACGGTCTTGTCGTCGCGCCCCTTGAAACTGGATCCGGCCGAATAGCCCCTTATGGTCACTCGCATCAATGTTTCGGCCTCTTCCCGGGGCACCCATCGGACCTCACCTCTCCGGGTGAACTCGTCCCGGATCTCGGAACGAAGGGCCGGTTCCAGCCAGGCCTCGGTGGTCGGGTCGGTGACCCGATCCAGATAGAGAAGCCGATGGTTTCCGGGCAGGACAATGGGGCTGGTGGAGCTGAAATGATAGCCGCACCCGGCCAGAACTGCCAGGATCAGGATCGCCGGAATGAAACGCTTAGGAAACGACCACATTGACCAATTTTCCCGGGATGACCACCACCTTCCGGACGGTCTTACCCTCGATATGCCTGCGGACGTTGTCCTCGGCCAAAGCCGCCCGTTCGGCCTCCTCCTTGCTCACGCAGGACGGCAGGGAAACCTTGCCCCTCAAACGCCCGTTGACCTGGACCACGACCAAATCCTCGTCCTGGATCAAGGCCGCCGGATCATGTTCGGGCCACAGCTGGTGGCTGACGAATCCCTCGTATCCCATCCGGGTCCAGAGTTCCTCGCAGACGTGAGGGGTGATGGGGGCCATGAGGACCAGCGTCGTGGTCACGGCCGAAGATATGAGTTTCCGGCCTTGGTCGCTGTCTTTGAGTTCATCCTTCAACCGGTAGAGAGTATTGACCAACTCCATGACCGCTGAAATGGCCGTGTTGAACTGGAAACTGTGCTCAATATCCGAAGTCACTTTGCGGACCGTCTCATGCTCCTTGAACAGAAGCTCCCGCTCCGAGGTGGACATGGTGTCCCGGTCAAAAGGCCTAACCGGGCCCTGTGCTTCAAGGACATCCTCCAGCTCGTCCACCAGACGCCACACTCTGTTCAGGAACCGGCTGCATCCCTCGACCCCCTTGTCGTTCCACTCCAGATCCTTTTCCGGCGGAGCCGCAAACAGGCAGAAAAGCCGGGTCGTGTCCGCGCCGTAGGTTTCGATCATGGCGTCGGGGTCGACGACGTTGCCCTTGGACTTGGACATCTTGGACCCGTCCTTGAGGACCATTCCCTGGGTCAGGAGATGCTCGAAGGGTTCGTCCAGGTCCATGTACCCGAGATCCCGCAGAGCCTTGACGAAGAATCGTGAGTACATGAGGTGCAGGATGGCGTGCTCGATGCCGCCGATGTACTGGTCCACCGGCATCCAGTACCTGAGTGCCTCGGGGTCGAACGGCCGGGTCTCGTCCCTTGGAGTGGTGTACCGGGCGAAGTACCAGGAAGACTCCATGAAGGTATCCATGGTGTCTGTTTCCCTCCGAGCCACCTCACCGCATCTGGGGCAGCGGCAGGCCGTGAAGACCTCTGTCTCCGGAAGAGGGGATCGGCCGTCCTCCCGGGTCCTGACGTCCAGGGGTAGCTCCACCGGCAGTTCGTCCATGGGCACCGGCACGATGCCGCAACTCGGGCAATACACCACCGGAATGGGGGCACCCCAATAGCGCTGTCGGGATATGTTCCAATCACGAAGGCGGTAGTTGACCGTTCTCTTCCCTTGCTCGGCGGCTTCCAGAAACTGGGCGATCTGCTCTTTGGCCGTTTCGTTGTCCAGTCCGTCGAACGCTTCGGAGTTCACCAGCACGCCGGGACCGGCATATGCCTCGGCCATGCCGCCAGGATCGAGGTCCGGACCCTCGGGCTGGATGACCACCCGCATGGGAAGGCCATAGGACCTAGCGAATTCGAAGTCCCTCTGGTCGTGGGCCGGAACGGCCATGACCGCTCCAGTGCCGTAGCCCATAAGCACGAAGTTGGCCAGATAGATGGGCATCTTTGCCTTGGTCACCGGGTTGATGCAGTATCGGCCGGTGAAAACTCCCTCCTTTTCCAGGCGGTCTGTTGAGCGATCGATGGCGTCCATGGCCGTGACCTTGGCCACGAAGCGATCCACGGTCTCGGCCTCGGGCCGCCCCCGGACGAGCTCGGAAACCATGGGATGCTCGGCGGCCAAGCTCATGAACGTCGCTCCGAACAAGGTATCCTGCCTGGTGGTGAATACCCGGATGACCAGGTCAGAGTCCTCAACCGGGAAATTGATCTCCATGCCCTGGCTGCGGCCGATCCAGTTCCGCTGCATGGTCAAAACCCTCTCGGGCCAGCCCTTGGCCAGGGGTTCCAGCCAGTCCAGCAATTCGTCGGCATAGGCCGTGATCTTCAGGAACCATTGCTCCAAATCCTTCTGGACCACCACCGAGTCGCATCGCCAGCATTGCCCTTCCTCGACCTGCTCGTTGGCCAGGACCGTATGGCATGAAGGGCACCAGTTCACCGGTGATTTTTTTCGGTAGACGAGCCCCTTGTTCAGGAGTTCGATGAAAAAACGCTGTTCCCAGCGATAATAGCCCGAATGGCAGGTGGCGATCTCCCGGCCCCAATCGTAGGAATAGCCCAACCGTTTGAGCTGCCGCCGCATGGTGGCTATGTTCTCATAAGTCCATTTGGCCGGGTGGGTGCCATGCTTGATGGCCGCGTTCTCGGCCGGAAGGCCAAAGGCGTCCCAGCCCATGGGATGCAAGACGTTGAAGCCGCGCATGCTCTTGTATCTGGCCACCACGTCGCCGATGGAATAGTTACGGACATGGCCCATATGAATCCGGCCCGAGGGGTACGGAAACATCTCCAGGACATAGTACTTGGGTTTTTCCGGGTCGGTATCGACCCGGAAGGCCTGCCCGGCCGCCCACTTCTCCTGCCACCCCGTTTCGATGGCCTTGAAATCGTAATGTCGTGTCATAAGTTCCCCTTCCGTCGAAACATGGCCTTTCCCGGCAATAGCCTCTTCAGGAATCCTGGCTTGGAGGAGCGTTCGTGTTCGAGCAAATGCATACGGTTTTCCTCGGACTCCAAATCGTGTTGCGGATCGATGTGTACATGTCCGAAGGTTTTCATCCAGTCCCTGACCACATGTTCGAGAGTCGAGCGCAGATCCCCGACCTGGATGAAGACGACGCTCTCGGCCTCATACCAGGCCCAGAAGGATCGACCGAAGGTCTCCAAGCACGACTTATGGCTCCCGGCCTGAGCCCGTTTCAGGGAGTCCGTGTCCAGAGCCCAGTTGTTCCATCCCAGGCCCTTCAGGACCGCCGCCAATTCCGGAGCCCAAATCTCGGCCCCCACCAGAGGGGGAATCCTGGCCTCCAGTACCGTATAATGACGACGATTCCGCTCCCAGGCCCGAAGCCCGTGATGAAGCCCGGTTCCGGTCTCCGGTCCCTCTTGAAACAGGATCCAAGAGCATCCCGGAGGCAGGGACTCGATCCGACGGACAAAACCGATCCGGACCATGTCACAGAGACCGAGCCACAGCGTCCAGGATGCCGTTAACGAAGACCCCGGAATTGCCGTCACCGAAGTCCTTGGCCAGCTCCACAGCCTCGTTGATGGAGACCCGGGACGGAATATCCGGCAGAAACATCATCTCGAACATGGAAATCCGAAGGATGGTCAGCTCAAGCTTGGCGATCCGATTAATCTTCCAGTTCTGCGAATGTCTGCTGATGGCCTGATCGATACGTTCCCGCTCCCGGTCGACGCCTTGGACAAGCAGCCAGGCTAGGGGAAGCTCCTCCGGGTCCCAGCCGTTTTCGGCTGCGAAATGCTCGAAGGTCCGCCCAAGGGTTTTCTCCTCGGCACCGAGCTGGGAGAAGTGCCCGGAAAAAAGCACCTGCAGTGCGAACTCCCTCTGCCTATGCCGCGATACCGGCCGTCTGCCCTCATCAATCATGCAAGCTGCTCGAGGACCCGCACCGTCTCCAGGGTTGCTGCCGCGGCTTCGACGCCCTTGTTTCCGGCTTTGCTCCCGGCACGCTCGATGGCCTGCTCCAAGGTGTCGGTGGTTAGCACCCCGAACCCGATGGGAACTCCGGTCTCCATGGTCACATGAGCCAAACCCTTGGCCGCCTCGGCTGCCACGAAATCGAAATGCGGCGTTGCCCCACGGATAACAGCCCCCAGACAGACCACTCCGTGGAATTTCCCGCTTTGGGCCATCTTCTTGGCCACCAGAGGCATCTCGAAGGCCCCCGGAACCCTGACCAATGTCAGGTTGTCGCGCTCCAATCCGTGCCGGACCAAGTAGTCCACGGCCCCACCGATCAGGCGGTCGACGATGAAATCGTTGAAACGGCTGGCCACAATGGCGAACGTGAGCCCGCCAGCGTCGAGCCTGCCCTCGATGGTCTTGATGTGCAGCATTGACGCCTCCCGTTGATCGTTAGCGTGCGCCCGAAGCCTGGGCCATTTTTCGCATCTCCAGCATGTGCCCCAGCTTCTCCTTCTTGGTCCGCAGATAGGGCTCGTTCTCCTCGCAGGACACAATCTCCAGCGGAACCCGTTCCACGACTTCCAGACCGTATCCCTCGACCCCGACGATCTTCTTGGGATTGTTGGTCATCAGCCGCATTTTGCTCACCCCGAGATTGACCAGGATCTGAGCCCCGATGCCGTAGTCGCGCAGATCAGGGGCGAATCCCAGTTCAAGGTTGGCCTCGACCGTGTCCCGGCCCTTGTCCTGCAATGCGTAGGCCCGGATCTTGTTTCCCAGGCCGATACCCCGGCCTTCCTGACGCATATACAGGACGACCCCCCGGCCTTCTTGCTCGACCATCTGCATGGCCGCCTTGAGCTGGTTGCCGCAATCGCAGCGCAGGGACCCGAGAACATCCCCGGTCAGGCATTGGCTATGCACGCGAACAAGAACAGGCTCATCGGGCTCGATCTCGCCCTTTATCAGGGCCAAATGGGTGTAGTCGTCGATCTCGCTCTCGAAAGCGATGGCCCGAAACTCACCGAAGCAGGTAGGCAAACGGGCCTCGGCCACCCTGTAGACCAGGGAGTCGAACTTGGACCGATAGCGGATGAGGTCTTCCACAGTGGCAATCTTGATTCCATGTTTTTCGGCGAACACCTCTAGATCGGGCATCCGGGCCATGTTGCCGTCCTCGCGCATGACCTCGCAGATGACCCCGGCCGGCTTCATTCCGGCCAGCCGGGCCATATCGACACTGCCCTCTGTCTGGCCGGCCCGGACCAGAACCCCGCCCTTGCGGGCCCGAAGGGGAAAAATGTGCCCGGGTGTGGCCAGATCCTCGGGTTTGGCTCCATCCTGAACGGCCGTCAGGATGGTCGTGGCCCGGTCATAGGCCGATATGCCGGTGGTCACTCCCTGGACAGCCTCGATGGACACCGTGAAGTTCGTCCCAAACCGGGATGTGTTGGACCGGGTCATGAGCGGCAGCTGAAGTTCGTCGACCATTTCCGGGGCCATGGCCAGACAGATGAGCCCCCGCCCGTGGGTGGCCATGAAGTTGATGATCTCCGGGGTGACCTTTTCCGCGGCCACGGTCAGGTCGCCCTCGTTCTCCCGTTCCTCGTCGTCCACCAGGATGATCATCCGACCCTGGCGCAATTCCTCCAGCGCTTCTTCCACAGTGCATTTAGGCATGATGTCCTCAATTCGTTCTCGGCCCAGGTATCAGAAACCGTGCCGCCGGAGAAAATCGACGGTCATCCCGCCGCTCTCGGCCGCATCCTTGGTCCAGGGCCGGACCATACGCTCGACGTATTTGCCGATGATATCCGTTTCCATGTTCACCGAACGGCCCGTGCGCCACTCGGCGATGGTTGTCTCCCGCCAGGTGGAGGGAATGATGTTCACCTCCAGATAATCCTCGCCGCAGTCGTTTACGGTCAGGCTGACCCCGTCCAGGGCAACCGAGCCCTTGGCAATGATCTGCCGGCCATACTCAGGAGGGAAGGTTAGCCGAAAGATTCTCGACTGGCCGCTGGGCCTCGTCTCCGACACCCGGGCCATGCAGTCCACATGCCCCGTGACCAAATGCCCACCCAGGCGATCGCCCAGGGCCAGGGCCTTCTCCAGATTGACTGAACCACCAGCCCGAAGCTGGCCGATATTGGTCCGCCCGAGGGTTTCCTTCGAGGCGTAGGCCGTGAATCGGTCCCGCTCCAGGGCCTCCACCGTCAGGCATGCTCCGTTGACGGCGATGCTTTCCCCGAGGACAAAAGGACCCATGTCAAACAAGGGAACCACTGTCAGCCGCGAATCCCCGCTTCGGCCGTCGATCCGGTCAACCCTGCCAAGCCCTTGAATCAAGCCCGTAAACATGGTCGGTTCCCGTTGACTGGCGAAAGTCGGATCAGGAGGTCATCGCCCAGAGTCTCCAGCCTGGTGCGACAAAATCCGACGGCCTGGTCGAGACCCAGGGCCGTTCGGCCCGAAAATGCTGCCACTGCCCCATCATCCCCCAAAATTTTCATGGCCAGGAAGTACCACAACTCGTCAACCAATCCCTGATCAGCGAGGCTTCCGGCCAGTCCGCCACCGCCCTCGCAAAGGACCCGATAGGCCCCGACATCCCTGCGCAGACGGGTCATGAGCCCGGCCAGTCCGGAACAACCGGGTGAATCCGCCCAGACCCGGCACCCGGCAGACTCCAGAACCCGGGCCCGGGCGCACTCGGCCACATCTTCCCTGGTCCAGAAAATCGTCGCTCCGGGACGTTCCCGGGTCAGAAAAAACCTGTCGGGATTCTCGGGCAAATTCCCGGTGACCACCACGGCCCAAGGCTGAGACCCTCCATAACCCGTTTTGCGGACCGTCAACCGGGGGTTGTCGCTCCGGAACGTGGTTCCGCCGACCATGACCGCCTGGACCGTGGCCCTCAGGGACTGGACCCGCTCGTGGGATTCGGGCCCGCTGACCGCCTCGGGTCTCCGGGATCGGGTAGCGATCCGTCCATCCAGGGTCGCCGCTAGTTTGAGAATGACAAAAGCCCGGTCCGTCCGCTGAAGATGCACGAACTCCCGGATCGTTTCCTCGCATTCCTCGGCAAGGCACCCGACCTCGACCTCCACCCCCTGGGACCGAAGAAAATCGGCACCTCCTCCGGCCACGGAGTTGGGATCGGACACCCCGACGACCACCTTGGAAATCCCGGCATCCAGGATGGCCCGGGTGCACGGCGGGGTCTTGCCTTGGTGGTTGCATGGCTCCAAGGTGACCACCAGGGTGCATCGACTTGGATCCACCCCGTTTTTCCGGGCATCGGCAATGGCCTCGACCTCGGCATGCGGACCTCCGAAAAAACTGTGCCAGCCTTCCGCGGCCACCCGGTCGTCCTCCACCAGCACCGCCCCGACGCAGGGGTTCGGAGCCGTCGCCCCCCGGCCTCGTTCAGCCAGTTCCAGGGCCCGGCGCATCCACTCGGTCTTCATGATCCGGGCGGAGCCCCGAAGGGCAACAGTTCGTAGCCGACCGCGGCCTCGTCCAACATCGCGCAGGCCAGCTCGTCCGGATAGCCCTCAGCAAAAAAGATGTGCGTGAATCGGCAGTTGATGAGCATCTTAGTGCAGATTAGGCAGGGCTGGGTCGTGCAGTAGAGCTCGGCTCCGGCAATGCCTACCCCGTGCAGGGCGGCCTGGACGATGACGTTCTGCTCGGCGTGCAGGGCCCGGCAGAGTTCGTGACGCTGCCCTGAGGGAATCCCCAACTTTTCCCGCATGCAACCGATCTCCAGGCAATGGGCCAAACCGGCCGGGGCCCCGTTGTACCCGGTGGCCAGGATACGCCGGTCCTTGACCGCCACCGCCCCGACTTTGCGGCGCAGGCAGGTCGAACGCTGGGCCACCATATAGGCAATACCCATGAAATACATGGGCCACGGCAGACGGTCATCCTTCACGAGTATCGCACCTGTTCGGAGGAGAGTCTCCGGTTGCCGTCGCTACCAGGCGAACAAGGGGAACTGTCGGGCAAAGGTTCGGACCTCGTCCCGAATCTGCTTCAGGCGTGACTTGTTCTCAAGGCTTTCCAATCCGGCCACAATCCAGACGGCCACCCGCTCCATGTCTTGTTCCTTCATTCCCCTGGTGGTCAAGGCCGGAGTCCCGAGCCGGATGCCCGAGGTCACGAACGGGGACTTGGTCTCGAAGGGCACGGTATTCTTATTGACCGTGATTCCAGCCTCGTCCAGACCGAGCTGGGCATCCTTGCCCGTGATGTCCTTGTTGCTCAGATCGACCAGGAGGAGGTGGTTGTCGGTCCCCCCCGAGACCAGCTCGAACCCGGCGTCGACCAGAGCTCGGGCCAAGGCCGCAGCGTTAGCCACCACTTGCTTTTGGTATTCGGTAAATGCCGGGCTGAGGGCTTCACCCAAGGCCACTGCCTTGGCAGCGATGACATGCATCAGCGGCCCTCCCTGGATTCCTGGAAAAATCTGGGAATTGAGAATCTTCCCGAACTCTTCATCGCCGAGAATCATCCCTCCGCGGGGTCCGCGCAGGGTCTTGTGGGTCGTGGTGGTGACGAACTGGGCCTTGCCGACTGGGGTCGGATGCAGGCCGGTGGCCACCAGCCCGGCAATGTGGGCCATGTCCACCATGAGCTTGGCTCCGACCTCGTCAGCGATGGTCCGGAAGCGGTCGAAATCTATGATCCGCGGATAGGCACTGGCGCCGGCCACGATCAGGTCCGGCCTGTGCTCCCTGGCCAG
>RZZR01000045.1 GCA_009929795.1 Deltaproteobacteria bacterium
TCGAAATCCCCGCCGCGATCGAGGATTTTGGGCTCCTCGGAGTTGGCGAACAGAAAGAATTCAAGTTCCGGGCCGACATAGAATGTGTAGCCTTTTTCGGCGGCCTTGGCCAAATTCTTGCGCAGGGCGTAGCGGCTGTCACCCTCGTAGGGAGTTCCGTCTGGATTCTTGATGTCGCAGAACATGCGGGCCACCGGCCGCTCCATGGGCCTCCAGGATACGAGTTGGAAGGTGGTCGGATCCGGAAAGGCGACCATGTCACTCTCGTGGATCCGGCAGAAGCCCTGGATGGATGAGCCGTCAAAGCCCATGCCTTCCTCAAAGGCGTTTTCCAGCTCGCTGGGAGTGATCTGAAAGCTCTTCAGGGTTCCCAGAATGTCCACGAACCAAAACTGGACGAAGCTGATATTGTTGTCGTGGACGGCCTTGAGGACGTCGTCGGCGTTTTTGCAGTTAAAAATGATCGATTCCATTCGTGTACCTCCATGCGGTTGTGTCGGGGATCGGCCGTGACCGGTTGATGTGCAATGTGCTGGAGATACATTGATCAAGGAGCGGTCCAGAATCAATTTATCTTTTTATTTCATATTGATGATTGATCGGTTGCTTTATGGTGGGGTCGAATTGGAGATTTTGATTTGCAGATTTGCAAAACACAGGATGCCCTGCCCTGGGTAAAATTATCAAATTTGTTAATCAAGATTGAAGGCTTGGTCCGCCTGGGGCTCCGCATCGGCCATGTCCAAGAGGTATTGGCCGTAGCTGTTTTTGTTCAATGCCCGGGCCAGGCTCACGAGTCCGGTTTGATCTATATAGCCCAGGTGGTAGGCGATCTCCTCGATGCAGCCGATCTTGAAGCCCTGACGTTCCTGGATGGCCTGGATGAAGTTGCTGGCCTGCTGGAGCGACTCGTGTGTTCCGGCGTCGAGCCACGCGAAGCCCCGGCCCAAAAGGCGGACGCTGAGGCGGCCCTGGCTGAGATAGGCCAAGTTGACGTCAGTGATCTCCAGCTCGCCGCGGGGTGAGGGTTTCAGACTGCGGGCGATGGATACCACGCTGTTGTCATAAAAATAGATTCCGGGTACGGCGTACTTCGATTTCGGGTGCTCAGGCTTTTCCTCAATGCTCAGGACCCGACCCTGGGCATTGAACTCGACCACGCCGTAGCGACGGGGGTCCCGGACCGGGTAGCCGAAGACCACTCCGCCCCCATCGGGCAGGGCTGCCGAGGAACGGAGCATGGCCGAGAGTCCAGGACCGTGAATGATGTTGTCGCCCAGGACCAGGCAGACCGAATCCGATCCGATGAAATCCTCTCCGAGGAGGAAGGCCTGGGCAAGACCTTCGGGCCGGGCCTGTTCCATATAGCTGAAGGACAGCCCCAGCGTTTTCCCGTCACCGAGAAGGGTCCGGAATCGCGGCAAGTCCTCGGGTGTGGAGATGATCAGGATGTCCCGGATGCCGGCCAGCATGAGCACGGACAGGGGATAGTAGATCATGGGTTTGTCGTAGACAGGAAGGAGCTGCTTGCTGACGCAGAGGGTCAGAGGATACAGTCTCGTACCGGAGCCTCCGGCCAGGATGATTCCCTTCATGGCAATCCTTGTCCGATGTGGTTGATGTTCAAGGCCTTTACGTGACTTTGGCTATCCATCTTCGAACTGGTTGTAAAGGAGTGTTGTATGGTGCGGACCGAGGTCCTCCAATGACCCGAGTCTGGGATGTCGCAGTCGTGGGCGGGGGCCCGGCCGGACTCATGGCCTCCGGTACGGCGGCAGGGCAGGGGGCGTCCACCATCCTTCTGGAGCGAAACGACCGCGTCGGTCGGAAGCTGGCCATCACCGGCAAGGGTCGCGGAAACCTGACCAATGATTGTCCCCTTGTGGAGTTCCTGTCCCGATTCGGAGAAAAGGGATCCTACCTCCGTCAGGTCATCGGATCGTTTTTTGTTTCGGAACTTCGAGAATTTTTTGATAGTCTCGGCGTACCGACCAAGGTCGAACGTGGTGGCCGGGTTTTTCCGGTTTCTGACCGGGCCAGGGATGTCGTCGATGCGCTTCGGGCCTGGGCGGTCCGCTCCGGGGTTCTTATTCGTGGTCAGTCGCGGGTCGCGGCTCTGTGTTTCGGAGATGGTCAGAGGTTCGACCTAACCATTTCCGGAGAGCGTTCCGTATCGGCTGCGACGGTCGTTTTGACCACGGGAGGGATGAGCTACCCGGCCACAGGGTCGACGGGTGACGGGTTGGTTCTGGCCCGGGCGCTCGGGCACAACATTGTCCCGGTCCGTCCCGCCCTCGTGCCCCTGGTCACGGCTGGGGACGCGGCCGGCCGACTTCAGGGCCTGAGTCTCAAGAACGTTTCCGCCACGGTCATCGTGGAAGGAAAAGGCATAGCCCGGGAGTTTGGAGAACTCATCTTTACCCATTTCGGACTCTCTGGCCCCATCATCCTGACCCTCAGCAGGCTTGTGTCCGAGAAACTCAACATGTCCCGGTCCGTTGAGATCTCTCTGGATCTCAAGCCGGCCCTCGATCGAGATATTCTGGATCGTCGGCTTCAGCGAGAATTGACTGAGCATGGCCGGATGCAGGTCAAAGGGATTCTCGGCCATTTGCTGCCAAAAAAACTCGTGCCTGTTTGCGGCGAGTGCGTGGGCCTTGATCTTTTCAAGAACGGACATCAAGTCAGGGCCGACGAGCGTCGGTCTTTGCTGAACTGGCTGAAGGACTTCCGTTTTTCCATCGTTGCCACCCGGCCCCTGGCCGAGGCTATAGTCACCGCCGGGGGGATCGATACTAGGGAGGTTGATCCGAGAACCATGGAGTCCAGAATCCTGCCAAACCTGTATCTTGCCGGAGAGGTTTTGGACATCGATGCCGATACTGGAGGCTACAACCTTCATGCGGCCTTTGCCACCGGCCGCCTGGCTGGCCTTTACGCCGCCGGGCGTGTGCGTTCGAACAAGGGGTTAATATGACTCGATATTTATGTATTCACGGCCATTTTTACCAGCCTCCCAGACATGATCCCTGGCTGGAGGAGGTCCTGCCCGAGGGTAGTGCTGCTCCCTACCACAATTGGAACGAGCGGATCTGTCGGGAATGCTACGCCCCTCTCGGCCATGCCCGGCGGATGGAAGGCGGTGAAATATCGGCCATCTTGAATTGTTACGAATGGATGAGCTTCAATTTCGGGCCGACTCTCTTGTCGTGGATGGACCGCCATGCCCCTGATGTTTACGAGTGCATCCTTGCCGGAGACAGGGAGAGTTTGGCCAGGCTGGGACACGGCAACGCCATGGCCCAGTGCTATCATCATGTGATAATGCCCTTGGCCTCGGAGTGGGACAAGGCCCTTGAGGTGGAGTGGGCCGTCCAAGATTTCCAGTTCAGATATGATCGTGATCCGGAAGGCATGTGGCTCCCCGAGGCGGCTGTGGATACATCGAGCCTTGAATGTCTTGCCCGGGCAGGCATCCGCTATGTTGTCCTTGCTCCGAGGCAGGCCCGCCAAGTCGGCTCCCTGGACGGCGGGAAACTGGCTGATGTCGACGAGGGCAATCTCGATACCACCGTGCCGTATCTGGTCACGCTTCCCTCGGGCCGCACCATTTCCGTTTTCTTCTACCATGGGGCATTGTCCAGATCCGTTGCCTTCGAGCGGCTACTTGAAGATGGAGCCAGGTTCTGGGAGCGCCTCCAGGCCGGATATTGCGAGGGATTGAGGTCCATTGCCACAGATGGCGAATCCTATGGCCATCACTTCATGTTCGGGGAGATGGCCCTGGCTTTCGTCATCGAAAAGGCGGTCCAGGATCCGACTTTTCAATTGACCAATTATGCGGCGTTTCTGAATGACCATCCTCCGCGCTGCTCAGTCGTGCTTCACGAGCCTTCGTCTTGGAGCTGCATACACGGCATCGAGCGCTGGAGGTCAGACTGCGGCTGCGCCGACGGTGGTCACCCCGACTGGAATCAGCAGTGGAGAGGTCCGCTTCGCAGGGGTTTGAACGTCCTTAGGCATGGCGCGGGGCGACATTACCGCAAGGCCGGCGAATCCCTGTTCCTCGATCCTGAGTCGGCCCTTCGAAGTTTCGGCCGGGTTTTGTCCGGCGAGTGGGACTTCGACCAATTTTTCTCCGGCCAAGTCCGGCCGGATCTTGATCTCGATACTTTGGACAGGGCCGTCGATCTCCTGCAGATGGAGCGATGGGCCCTATCTATGTTCGCCAGCTGTGCCTGGTTTTTTGATGACATAGGCCGTATCGAGCCCGAAAAGGCCATGCTCGCCGCAAAGCGGGTTATCGAACTTATGAAGGCCACTGGAGGACCAGATCTGGAGTCCGACGTGCTCGAGCATTTTGTCCAGGCCCTATCCAACGATCCGGCCAAGGGTACAGCCCTCGATCTGTGGAGCGGGCCCGTGCGGCGAGCCACGGCGAATGACGAGGTTTTGGCCGTGCTTGCGGTCATGCTCGACATGGACGACACCGCCACAATCCGGGGCGTCATCGCCTGGCCAGGCCTGGGGGCGCGTGTCGAACGACGAGATGCGGCGAACGCTCGAATCAATGTCATCCTTCGTTCGCGATTCAAGACCGCGACACGGACGGTTGAGGTCGAGCCTCGTGGCCCTGGAATTCCTGATGAAGTCTTTCTGCCTGCCTCGGGCCGGCATATCCGATGGCGTGATCTGGAGGGTCGAAAACGCCTTTTGATCTGCTCCCGCCTGGCCAGGGCCGTTCAGAAACAGGCGTCTTCGTGCCTGATGGGGCGGACGCTCGATGTGTCGGCCATTTTTCCGTCCTACACTGAGGGACAAAGGACGCCAGTCGGAGACTATGGCCTGCTTGTACCCAACCTTGCCCTAACCTGGGCCCTCGGCGGAGATGTTGAAGTCGAGCGTGACTTTTTGGCTTATGTCGGCGAGGGGCTCCGTCGAGAGCCGATCCTCTTGGCAATGTTTGTTGAAGAGGTCATCAAGAGGGCCGGTCAGTTTCTGGATGACGGTGATTTCGACGGTTTGGCCGGTTTTTTGACGAGAGTGAATCGGATCGGAGTTTCTGTCGACTGGTGGTCACTTCAGAACAGGGTCTGGCGTCTGGGCGCACATAATTTGATTCATGTCGGCCATGCCCTGGGGTTTCAGGTTCCGTCAGCGAGTCACCCATGAGACGGATATGGAAACTGTTTCTGATTGCTGCGGCGGGGTGTGTCCTGCTCTTGATTAACTGCCCGGCCATGGCTTCAGCGAACTATGCCCAGGCCATCAACGACTCGGTGGGAATCATTTTGGCCAATGTCAGGGACTCGATCGGTCTTGCCGGCAAACGCGTCGCCGTGGCCCAATTTACCAGCCTTGACAGTTCCAGTGAATGCATGCCTTTGAGCGATTTGATTGAGGATCAGGTCGTCTCGGCCATGAATCTGTTCCGGAGGTCTCTGTTCGTCTCCCCACCTTCGGGAAATTTCGGGTCCGAGCCCTTCACGATTCTTCGGGTTCCCGGCCAGGACGATGACGATATTTTGTTGGGCTGCGATTTGTTGATCACCGGGACATGGGAGAAGGTCACCGGCGGGTTCTTCCTGACCACACGCTGCGTCGAATTTGGTGAATATGGTGACTATATCCTGTGTTCGGTTGTCCGTCATGTCCCGCTCGACGGGCTAATTCCCGCCCAGAAGAAGTGCCTGTCCGGCCCTGAGGCTCTATTCCCTTTTCAGCAGGGACTAATCCAAGATCTTCAGTCGGAGTTGTTTTCCGTGGAGAGACGCCTGGAGGCGTTGAGGCGCGAAAGCGATGCACGAGATCGAAAGATACGGCTGACGGGAATGATGAACGAGCGGTCTAGAATTCTTCACGTACTCAAGCAGGCTGCGACCTCCGGACCGTTACCTCATGCCGCGGGAGAACCCTCTAATATGGCCTGGCTGCACATCAACACCGTGCCTGCCGGACTTGACATTTCCATCAACGACCGTTTTGTCGGGCAAGCACCATTGGATGAGTATCCTGTCGAGGCCGATGTTGAGACTCGGATTACGGTGCAAGGCGATCCGCGGTATTTCGATCCCGGGAAGCACAGGGTTCGACTCCCACGGAATTCGAGACGGTCCGTGACCATTACGGCTCCCCGCAGCACTGGCACGGTTCAATTTCTCGGCCAGATTCCCTTAGAGACGGTCATTGTCGGAACCGAAAGGCTGGAATCCTTTCGCCCGGATCGCCCGGTATCTTCCATTCCTGCCGGTTGGCATGAGCTAATTCTCTGGTCATCGGAACGTTCTGTCTCCTATGGCCTCGATCTCTGGGCCCACGACATCCTGACCTTGGATTATGGGAATCTGACCAAGTCTTCACAATCAACAGGTGATCTTTTTCTCGAACGACAACGTCTTCTCGAGCTTCGCAAGCAGAACCGCGAACTGGAGGCCATGGTCAGAAAGCGACTTTCACAGGCGCGGAGACTCCGCGATTTCCGCATCGTCCATGCCGAGACCATCGATTTCTCTCTCGGTCCGGTATCGTCCTTGGCCGTTTCCTCCAGCGGTCGATATGTCGCTGTTGGTGGAAACGGCCGGATATGGCTTAAAGACAGGAAACATGACAGTTCCATGTTGTTACAGGCCATGGTTGGGCCGGTCCTGAGCTTGACTTTTTCTCCCGACGAGAGTCGGCTGGCTGCGGGTGGCCGGGATAACAGGATTTTCTTCTGGGATACTGCGTCGTGGAACGAACCAATCCGCCTTTCATTTTTTCCCAGAAATGAGTACGCCAACATCCTGAGTTTCAGTCCTGACGGAGCGATCCTTGCTGCCGGTGGTAGCGACGGTCTGATTCGCGTGCTCAATACAGATTCGGGCAAGTTCGAATCGGAAATTCTCGTCTATCCGTATTCAGAGTTCGTCAATTCCCTGGCGTTTTCACCAGACGGCAAATTTCTGGCTTCCCGCTTGAATGAAGGTTCAGTGAAAATTTTTCGGATCGAAACGGGATCGCTTTTGCATTCATTTTCAGATGATCGGGAGTACACTTTTCCTACTCCTTTCGTACCTGCCTTTTCTGGGGATTCCCGTAATCTGGCAACGACCCGCGGGAGAGATCGTGTCGCCATATGGAATATTGAGCAGGCGTCAATGAGCGGTGTACTCGGTTCATTGAAACAGGCGTATGGTGTGTCCTGGTTCCCCTATGAGTGGTGCTTGGCCGGATGGAATGCTGATGAAATGATTTTTTGGGACTCCGTAGCCATGCAGGAGTCCAGCAGGCTCAAGAACCTGAATGCGGCCTTTCTTGCCGTGCCCGATTCAGGTTACGGTTTTGCGGTCGTTGTTCGCGGAGCCCGTGAGGATGTTCTCAACTGGTGGGCCATGCCCTGATTCTCCGAGCTTCGAGAAAAAATTGTTGACGGGCGGATGAGAATCACCTAGAGAACAAAACCTCACGAACACAGGCCAATGTGCTCGTGTCGCAATCCCCGGTAGCTCAGTTGGCAGAGCAGGTGGCTGTTAACCACCCTGTCGGCAGTTCAAATCTGTCCCGGGGAGCCATAACGACACTTCCCTTTGGGAAATTATTGAAAACGAAGAGGCTTCAAGGTATCCTTGAAGCCTCTTCGTTCATTTTTTTCTAGGTATTGTTTCTGGACTGCGTATTCCTGGTTCAGTCCGCGTAGCTCAGCTTGATTTTTTTTGGGATTTCTTTACTCAACTGATCGGCCAAGGATCGGATGGTTTTTTGAACCGCATCCATGAAGAAAACCTGGTCTGGTTCGCTTTGGCCGGCAATGATCTCTTTGGTCACGGCCTCAGCTTCTTGGACTGTCACCAGAAGATCGGTGTTCGGCCCCGATGTGGGTCTGATTCCAGCGGCCGCATAGGACGCATAGGACACCTGGCGATTGATGTCACTTTGGCCATGGGTCGTTTCTGATGTTTTTTGGAGAACGGCGTTTATGTTGTAGTCGCAGGCCGGTTCGACCACGGTCAGTGACCCCGGGATGTTCAGGTAGGTCTTCATGGTGGCCAGTGTCGAGTCGTTCAGGGCCAAGGCCGAGGGTATGACGTTTATCTTTTTTGTTGCGACAATGTAGTCGTGGAAAATTTGACGAAGATTGTCCTCATACCCGGCGAATCTGGAGGCTTCGTCCTTGACCTTGAAGGCGTTGACCCGAAAGGCCTCGACACTGTTCGATATCCTTTTGGCGTTGATGTAGCTTGTGACCCTCGTCCCGGCTTTCAATCCGGCCGTCTCTTCAGGTCCGGCGAAGAGCGCCTCGGCCCGACACGATTTTGCCTGGATATCGCTGATGGAGAGTTCAAGTCCTGACCCGGACGGGAGTTCGGCGGTGATGACGTTGTTGATACGAAGGCCGTGTTCGAAGCCCAGGTCGATGTTATACGTGTCTTTTGACACCTTGGTGATTTTCCCCTGCAGCATTTCTGGATTGTACTCTTCAAACGTCTTCTTGAGCAGACTGTCAATGGTTTCCTGTAAATCTTCCTGGAAATATTTTTCCTTTTGTCTGTGGTCCATGGCCGAACTCAGTTTGACAACTTTGGCTCCAGTGATGAAGCGGTTATAGTAGATCTGGATACCGTTTGAATCGGCCTGTTCGGATATTTTAAAAAATATTAGGGACGCGCCGACATTGAACGTGTTGAAGGATACGTCCCCCAACTTCTTGCTGATGGTCATCTTTTCCTCGCTCACGTCGGCTCTGGAGATGACCACCGCCATGTTAATCACATTTTCGAGGAAGGTCTTGTCCCAGTTGGCTTCGTGGAGTTTCCACTTGGAGGACACTGATTTCTGCAGCTGTCGTTTGATGTGACCGTTCAGGTCCGGAATCCGTTTTTTGGCCATGGAAGTGAAGGCCGGATCACAGTGGATGGCCTCCGGGAAAAAGAGGATGCCGTGATTGAAGATCGTGTATCGAGGTTCGTCGGCACTGACTCCGAGGGGAGTGCTCAGAAAAACCAGTAGGAACATGATGAGGGCATTTTTTTTCATTTTTGCCTCCGTTTACAGATCGCCGGCATCGATCTTGGCCGGGGCTTGTTTTTTGACGGCTTTGTCGATTTCAGCCTGTGAAGGTTGGGGAATGTTGTGGTCCTTTGAATAGTCTTGCAGATTTTGGTTGATAGATTTTATCTGCTTGAGCTGGTCCGGAACGTTGGTCAGAACCAGTCTGGATAAGTTCAAATACCGTCTAAGCCTCAAGGCCTCCATGGCGTTCTGCTCAATGGCCTTGGGGACGACCTGAATGAGTGTGTGCGCGTGGTTTATGGCCTTGACGTCGTAGACGATGGCGATACCCGTGTGCAGAATTCCTCTACCGACGAATTCCTTAGCCTTTTCACGGTTGAATTTTTTCTCCGCGGTTATGGCGTTTGCCTTGGTCGTGGCCAGATTGACCTCGTCCATGATCTCCTTGAGTCGATCAGGGTCGTTGACGATTTCCGGTTCGTCCTGCAATCGTTTCTGAATTAAGGCCATGCGTTGGGCGTCCTTTTCCAATCCGGCGGCTTTGAAAGTGAATTCGACGGAATAGACGAGGTTGCGCAATCCGGCTAGAAGGCTTCCTTCAAGTTGTGAAATTTCGGCCTCGATGATTTGGTTCTTCGGAGCGAATATCTCCAAGACCTTGAGAGTTTCATCCAGGGTCTTGTCCATTTCTCCCTTGGCGCAGCCCATCAGCCCGAAGAAAGTGGGAATCAGCAGCAGAGCGAGTAGACCCCGAACATTTCTTGCGAACCAAGCCCAGGGCGATGTTTTGATTATCTTTTCAGATTTCATTCTCAGTTCCTCGTTTTCCAGGAGTCGATGATCTGCTCAAAAGACTGATTGGCCAGGACCACGGCACTCTTCTTGGTGGCCACCTGCCTGGCCTCGCTGGAGGTCGCGCCCGAAGCGTAGATGATGTCGGAAATGATGGACAGGATTTTTCCCGAGGCCGATTCGTAGATTTTCAGCTCTTCGAGATTCAGCATGGATCGCTGGTTGCCCAGATTATCCTTCCCCAGATCTTCGTATCGGTATTTTCCCTTCACAAAATAGTCGGCCTTGAGAAATTGGGCCAGTGTGACTGCCTTGTTGTCTGGGATGTCCTCGCCGCCGCTTTCGGTCAAAATTGCCATGATCCGTCGCTCTTCCTGTTCGTTGGGGAGAAGCGTGTTCCATTCTTCTTCAATTTCTTTTTTTCTGGACAGGGCCTTTTCGAAATCCTGGATGGCCTTTTCCTTTGAAATGATTGTCAGACCCTTTTTGTTGAACTCCTGAGAGAAGGCGGCCCGGAGCTGATCGTTTTCAACCATGAACATGATGGTCGGTTGGGCACCCCCTTTCTTGCCAGCCTGGGTTGTGGCGGCATCCTTCATGACATCCTTGGCCAGCTTGGCCACCCGGGCCTGCTTGATCAGGAAGTCGGCCGTCAGCTGGAATCCCCCGACGAATTCATCTTCCTTGAGAGTTTTGACCCGTCTGTTGGCGACGAAGGAGTTCATTTCGGTCTTGACCTGATCGGCAACCCTCGCCTCAAGATTTTCGTCCACGTCGGCACCCTCGCCGATTTCTTTGTAGAGTACTTTCCAGATCGCGTTCAGGCACGCCGAGTAAAAGGCGTCTTGCTTGGTTTGGCCTGACCCGGACCCTTCGATCCAGACCTCCGATGCCCCGTTGGCCTGGCCCATGCACAACAGAATGATCACAACTCCAAAAAGAACTGCTTGAGACATTTTTTTTAACATGGTGCACCTCTCCGTGTTGGCCGGCGTGTCCACATTCTCATCCGGCGTTGCTCTTGGGTCATTGCCAATGTTCGATTTCCATGGTTGGCCCTTGGGCCGCCATTCTGATGATATCCGATCCAGTGGCCCAGGCCGTGCCGATTTGCCCGACAACATGCCCTGCGGCATAGTTGGCCAAGACACAGGATTTGAGAAGGTCCAGTCCCGAAGCAAGCCCGAGACCGATGACCGAAATGACCGTATCCCCGGCCCCGGTCACGTCGAAGACATTTTGGGCCAGCGTTGGCAGGTGGTAGATTTTGTCGTGACCAGAGAACAGGGTCATTCCATGGGCGCCCTGTGTGATGAGAAGATTGCGAAGTTTTTTGCTCTGTAATATCTCGCAGCCGGCTTTGATGATGTCTTCCCGATGTTTCAGTCTTCTTGCGACGGCCTCTCCGGCCTCCTTCTTGTTTGGGGTCATGAGGTATGCACCGCGATAGTGGGGCATATTTCTATCTTTCGGGTCTATGAGTGTCATGATTTCAGGTTTGGAGGAGAGCAGTCCAAGAAGCATATCGTCGACTACACCCTTACCGTAGTCCGAGACAATTGTGACGACTGCTCGGTCTATCACCGCTGAAAGAGATCTTGCCAGCTTCTTGTCCGTGGAGCTGTCCGCTACCTCGGCCGGTTCTCGATCGACTCTGACGATTTGCTGTCCTCCGGCCATGATCCGAGTCTTTGTCGTCGTTCGTCCGTGCCTGCTGGTTATCAGATGCGTGTCCGCGATCCCAGCTTCCTGGAGCAGCGTTCGAAATTGTCCTCCGGCCTGGTCGTCACCTATTGATCCGACAAGAAGAGGTTCTCCCCCAAGGGCCTTGACATTCATAGCTACGTTGGCCGCTCCGCCGAGTTTGACCGTTTCAGACTCGACCACTGCCACCGGCACCGGTGCCTCCGGAGATATCCGCTCGACCCGTCCCCAGAGGTAGCGGTCGAGCATGACATCCCCGACAATGGCTACGGCATGTCCGGCCAGCCCTTGTATGGCGTCTTGAAGATCTTTCATCGGCTTTGAGCCTGAATGAGTTCGAGGAGCTCATGCAACTCGTCCGGATTTTTGTACTTGAAGCTGATCGTCCCCTTGTCGGCCGTGCCCCGGAAGGATATTTTCGGACTTCTGGCTTCTGGAAAGCATGATTTTAGACGGGTTTTGATATCCTTGGCCAGGATTCGATCGTGGGTGGAGAGAGACGCTTCGTCGTGATTTTTTGATTCGGACCAGTTTTGGACTAATCGTTCTGCGTCCCTGACATTGAGGTTCTTTTCAATGATGATGGACATAGCCCGTTCTTGATCGTCTGCGCCTGGAAGGCTGACGATGGCCCGGGCATGGCCGGCGCTGATCTGTCCCGAATCGACGGAATCCAAGATTTTTTTCGGCAGATTGAGCATTCGTAATGCGTTGGCTATGGCGGAGCGGCTGCGCCCTAGTTTTTGGGAGAGTTCCTCCTGTGTTAGCCCGAATTCATCGCGGAGCCGTTGCATGGCGCGAGCTTCTTCCACCGCCGTGAGATCTTCACGCTGGATATTTTCAATCAAGGCCAAGGTCATGGCCTCGGCATTGGAGATGGTTTTGATCAAGGCCGGAATACTTGCTTGCTCCGCCAATCTGCTGGCCCGCCATCGTCGTTCTCCGGCAATGATTTCATATTTTCCATCGTCAGAAGGCCGGACAAGAATCGGCTGCAAAACTCCGTTTGCCTTGATGGATTCTGCCAGTTGCCTTAGCCCTTCCTCATCCCATGTTTTTCGTGGCTGGGCCTGATTCGCGGTAATTTCGCCCAAGGGCAGGAGCTGGACTTCTTCCCCTGTCGACGATCCCTCACTCAGCAGTGCCCCAAGCCCTCTACCAAGGCCTTTTTTTTGCACTATGCACCCCTTGTCAGAAATTCTTTTGATCCTAGATGTTATCAGTGTTTTTGAATAAACCCCAGCAGGAGCAGATCATGCTAGCAGTCAGCCACCAGAAGATTTTGGATCAGGAAGGAGTTTTGGTCGGCGTTTTCATCCCCGCTACCATCTGGAATATGATTCGGATTCAGGTCGTACCGATTCTTGAAAAAGCTTCCCAACCGATCGAAAAACCGCACAATGAACCAATGCACGATTGGGATCAACTGTGCAAGTACTGGGATTTTCGATATCCCTTGTCAATGGCTGTGGAGTGTGGGCGATGTGGACAGAAGACTGACGATTGGCAGTCCGATGAACCCAGGAAATTTAGACTCAAGGCTGCAAACCTTGGTGGACTGGCATCCTTTGAATGTTGTCAGTGTCACGCCAGGATCAACAAGAAACACTTCAAGGATAAGGTGACGGTGGAAACTCAGTCTGATTGCGGATGCGAAATCAAATCCTGAGTGGGGAATTTTTTTTCGAGTCGTTACCGTCTTGTAATTTCCAGGACTCGGTTCATTACTTCTCGGGCCAAGTTTATATAGGCCTGTGTTCCTGTCGACCGCAGGTCGTACAGCAACGCAGGCTTGCCATGGCTCGGGGCTTCGGAGAGTCGGACGTTTCTAGGGATTTTGGAGGAGAATGTCAGAGATGAAAAATGCTTTCTGGCTTCTTTTTCGACTTGGAACGACAACCGGTTCCGCTTGTCGAACATGGTCAGGATAACGCCGAGGATCGAAAGGTTTGGATTGACTTTTTTTTGAACCTCCCCAACCGTGCCCATTAGCTGGGTCATTCCTTCCAGAGCATAGTATTCGCATTGGAGTGGGATAAGAACGAAGTTCGCGGCGCAGAGAGCGTTGACCGTCAAGAGTCCAAGTGACGGAGGAGTATCAATGAGTATAAAATCAAATTCCTGGGTCAAGGAAGCAATCCGTTCCTTGAGGATGAATTCACGAGCCACGCTACCGGCCATGGCCAGGTCCATTCCGACCAAGTCGGGCGATGAGGGAATTATCGAGAGATAGTTAAGTTCGGTGCTGTGGACGCAGACCCGGCAAGGGGCATTGTTGAAAATGATTTCGTACAATGTTCTATGCCGGGTTTTTGCTGTCAGACCCAAGCCGCTGGTGGCATTCCCTTGGGGGTCGCTGTCGACGATCAGAACCTTTTTTTCCATCACCGCTAAGGATGCCCCAAGGTTGATGCAGGTGGTGGTTTTTCCCACCCCTCCTTTCTGATTCGATATGGAGATGACGGTGCTCACGGTGTACCTGCTTCGAGGCTGTGTTTCACGTGAAACAAGTTGATGCTCAGTTCAGGAAAAGTAAGCCTTATACCAGTCGACAAATGATCGAATTCCATCACGGACTGTTGTCTTGGGCCGAAAGCCGATGAGATCGAAGAGTTCCGTGGAATCAGCATGCGTTTCAGCCACATCGCCGGGCTGCATGGGGAGAAAATTACAATTAGCCTTGGCACCGAGGCATTCCTCAAGAGCGGAGACGAACTCCATCAGGCCGACGGTCCGACCATTGCCAATATTCAAAATACGATAGGGAGACGGGCTGGTCGCAGGGTTGGGGCGCCGGCCATCCCAGTCTGGATTCGAAACGGGTGGGAGGTGGACTAGGCGGCGGACGCATTCCACGGAATCATCAATATATGTGAAATCACGTTTCATGTGCCCCTGATTGTAAACATCGATTGGTTTGCCCTCAAGCATGGCTGAAGTGAATCGGAAAAGGGCCATGTCCGGTCTACCCCAAGGCCCGTACACGGTGAAGAATCTAAGCCCTGTGCACGGCATGTCGTAAAGGTATGAGTAGGAATGGGCCATGAGCTCATTGGACTTTTTGGTGGCGGCATAAAGGGATATCGGATGGTCGACGTTTTGCCGGACGCTAAATGGCATATCAGTGTTCAGGCCATAGACAGAGCTAGACGAGGCGAAAACAAGGTGTCTGACATGGTGCTGACGACAGCATTCAAGGACATTGGCAAAACCGACGAGATTGGCGTCAACATACGCCTTTGGGTTGGCCAAGCTGTAGCGGACTCCAGCTTGGGCGGCAAGATGGACGACGTGGGTTGGAGCGAATCGATTGAAGATGCTTGTCAGGGCCCGTTCGTCGGCGACTGAAGACTCGGTAAAGTCGAACAGGGCGTTTGGCTCAAGGATCGCAAGCCGGTCTCGTTTAAGCTGGACCGAGTAATAAGGATCAAGATTGTCGACCCCGACGACCGGATACCCGTCCAGAACAAGCGATCGACAGAGATGGAATCCAATGAAACCGGCGGCACCTGTGACCAGAAAGCGGATATCCATATTGGGCATGTCGGATCTCTCAGAGCCAGTGTCTTGAATTGATGTCATGGGGTGCATGGGTACACCGCAACTGGCCGGAGGGCAAGGTAGTCAGCACAACGAAAAACGGAACCCGTGGCCTAAAGAGTTCAGAAGAGATAGGACAAAACCGCGATGATCACCAAGGAGGGTAAGAGGTTGGCGATATCGATTTGGCGGATGTTCAGAATGTTGATGCCGATACCGAGGATGAGAATGCCTCCGGTGGACGTCAACTGGGCAGTCATGGAGTCGGTAAAGAAGGCCTGTGAGCTAGAGGCGAAAATGGTGATGGCCGCCTGATAGATGAAGACCGGTATGGCTGAAAGCAAAACACCGAAACCGTATGTGGCGGCGAAGACAATGGCCGAAAAGCCATCGAGGATGGCCTTGGTGTAGAGGATGTCCCTCTCTCCGGTCAGGCCCTCGGTAAGTGATCCGACAATGGCCATAGCCCCAATGCAATAAATGAGAGATGTTGTAATAAAACCCTGTGAAAATAATGGGTTAGACGACTTAAAGAAAGATTTAGCGCGATCTGCTAGCCGTTCAATGCCGCGATCTATACGAACGGCTTCACCGATGATCCCACCCAGAATCAGGCTCAGAGTGACCGGGAGAATGGATTCGGCCTTGAGAGACATTCCAATGCCGATGATCAGGACGCAGAGGCCAAGGGCCTGAAAGACAATGGATCGGATACGCTCGGGAAAATGTCGATTCAGGAGAATTCCGATCAGGCCGCCGGCGACGATGGCTCCGGCGTTCACAAGGGAGCCAATGGGGAGTTGCATGATGAGGTTCCGGAAGGATGAGGTTAAAGGCTGGCGAATTGTTCGATCTTGTTTTTGTAGGCCATGACGCCTCCGGCAAGGCCTGATGCCAATTTGCGCAGGTAGGCATCGCTCTGAAGCATGGCCCGTTCCTTGGCATTGGTCAGATAGCCGAGTTCAATCAATACCGCGGGCATCTTAGCGCCCATCAACACATAGAAAGGCGCCTGTCGAATCCCATGATCCTTGAGGCGATAGTCCTTAGCCATGGTTTTAAGAGCCGTACTGTGGACATGATGAGCCAGATCCTGGGATTCCTTGATCTTTGAGCTGAGCATCAGGTCGGTCAGGATGAATTGCAGATCACTGATCTTACGCTCCGAAACGGCATTTTCACGGGCTGCAACTCGGACAGCATCCTTGTTTTTGGCCAGATTGAGGAAATAGACCTCCAGGCCGGAAGCTGATGATGATGGATGGGCGTTGCAATGAATGGACAGAAAAAGATCGACGCCCTGGGCGTTGGCCAAAGCCGTACGCTCTTCCAGGGAGAGAAAGACATCTGTGGTCCGGGTATAGAGAATTTTTAGGCCCTTGTCCTCGAGCTGTTTCCCCAATATCTTGGCAAACCGCAGGTTGATGTCCTTCTCATAGATTTTGCCGTGGGTAGCTCCTGGATCTTTTCCTCCATGACCGGGATCGATCATGACGGTCTGGAGCTTGAGCCCAAGCTGCTCAACCAAGGTGCCAGCCATGGACTTACTTGATTCGTTGATCTCGATTCGGAGTTCCTGGCCTTTGGGAGTTGCGGGTTTGGCGGCGGTTCTGGACGGAGGCGAAGCCGCACTCGGGGGAGGAGTGTACACGTCGACAACGATGCGATACGGATCCTCAAGGTTGAAGACCTTGGCGTTTTTCAGACTTTCGATGTCCAAAACGACGCGGGTGACGTCTCCAGTCCTCTGGCCGACACGGATTTCACGGACCACGCTGTTCTTGATGGTCAGCTTAGAAGGGATGTCCGATGCGGTGCCGATGCACTCAAGGTCGATGAACAAACGAGACGGAGTTTTGAGCTTGGGATCGGGATTGAGAAGACGGTGCGTGTAGGTCGCACTGGAATCGAGATCGAGGACGACCCGGGTGTAGTCCGGACCGCTCCAATGACGGATGGAGGTCAGTTCCGGGGTCTGCCCGGAGCGTTTTCCAGGCGATGCCGATGGTGTCGAAGCCGGGCGGGGTTCGATTCTCAAGGGAGCAGGCGGGGTGGGGCTGACGGCTGCAAGTTCCTTGCCTTTGGCCGAATCCTTGGGGGTGTCCTGAACCGGTGACTTGACTAACCTGCGGTTCTTTTTATCCAATTTTGCCAGTTCTTTCTGGGCAGCCTCGAACATGTCCCCCTTGGGATAGGCGTGGATGATGTGGAGCAGATCGATGTAGGCCTGGGCATCATCGGAGAGCAGTTCCATTTCGGCCTTGGCCTTGCGAAAGAGGGCATCGTCGGCCCAGGAGTGGGAGGGAAATTTACTGACTACCCGCTGGTAGTAGTCCAATGCCAGATGCTTGTCCGTTTCGAGGCCGGAACGGCGCCCGAGTTCTTCGTGGACTCGGCCGAGATAGTAGAGTGCCTTGGGAGCGCTGGGACCATCGGGGGCTTCCTTGTAGACGTTCAGGAAGATATTGCGGATGGCAATCCAGGATGACCTGAATTGGCTGTCACGCGAGTTCTTGAGCAGGGCGTGGAATTCGTTCCAGCCCCTTTGAAAGTCCTTGTCCGGTGAGGCTTCAATCGGGGAGGCCATGACAAAGATCAGCACTGTGAAGACAAACCAAAATATGTTGAGACGGAGTATTTTTATGGGCATCATTCTAACTCAAGACCGAAAAAACGGCCGGGTCGGTGATGGGTCGAGGCTGTAAATGCGCAGCTCGATTTCAAGAAATGCATTTACCATGGCCTGGGCCACGATCCTCAGCCGTGTGCTTGGATTCGCCAGGGACATAATTCTAGCGTTTGCTTTGGGAGCCAGCCCTTTGGCTGATGCATTTTTCGTCGCCTTCCGCGTGCCGAATATCCTTCGCCGACTTTTTGCTGAAGGTTCCTTGACCATGGCCTTTGTGCCAGTCTTTTCTCGTATCTTGGAACGAAACGGGCCGCAAGCAGCATTTTCTCTAACTCGATCGGTTCAACTCTGGCTATTGATCATTCTCGTGGCAATGACGGTCCTAGTTCTGTACTGGGCAAACCCCGTTGCCTGGGCATTGGCCCCGGGGTTTGCCGCAGATGCGGATCTCATGGCCCAGACCGTGACCCTACTCAGGATATGTTTTCCATACATCATTTTTATTTCCAGCGTTGCCCTGTGCATGGGAACGCTGAACGGCCTGGGGCATTTCTTGGCTCCGGCCCTGTCTCCGTGCATTCTGAATCTGGCTCTCATCGCCGCGGCCCTGGCGGCCTTGGCTACGGGCGGAAATGTGGCCCTCTACCTGTCTTGGGGCGTACTGGCCGGAGGATTGGGACAATGGCTCCTGCAACAGCCCTGGCTCCAGAAGGCCGGGTTCAGATGGCTGGGGCCAGCCTCTCCCCTGGGTCCCGAGGTGGCCAAGGTAGGCCGAATGGTCCTGCCCACAGTGTTCGGGTCTGCTATCTATCAGATCAACATCGTGGCCACGACCATTCTGGCTTCCATGCTGGCCGAAGGCAGCATCTCCATTCTCTACTACGCAGATCGGATCGTGCAGCTGCCACTGGGGGTGTTCGGTGTTTCCCTGGCCACGGCGGCTCTTCCTGCCATATCGTCGCTCATTGCCCAGAACAGGGGCGCAGAGGCGGAAGGTGCCATTCGCGATACCTTTGCAATGCTCATGTTCGTTTCCCTCCCAGCAATGGCCGGGCTTATGGCCTTAGCCGGTCCTATCGTGTCCCTGCTATTCGGCCGTGGGGCCTTCGGCGCAGAAGATACGCGCCTGACGGCACTGGCCCTCCAGGCTTACGCCATAGGATTGCCGGCCTTTTGCGGGGTCAGGACATTGGTTTCGGCCTTTTATTCCTTTGAGGATACAAAAACCCCTGTCTTGGCGGGGACGGTCAGCGTGGCCTGTAACATCGTTCTCGGAATTGGTTTGATGCGGATTTGGGGGGTGATGGGACTGGCCTTGGCGACAACCCTGGCCTCGTGGGTGAACATGACCTGGCTGGGCTGGCGTTTGCGTCGTATGGCTAGATGGGATCAGGGTTTGATGGCAAGATTGGCGCCGATGATGGTCATTTCAGCCGCGATGGGCCTGTCGGCCTGGGCCACAACCGGGTCGGGTAAATGGTCGGTGGCCCTCGTACCCATCTGGGCGATACTCTACTTTGGGGCCTGTCTGGCCTGGAAAATTCCGGAAGGACGAGCTGTTGCCAAGCTTATGGTCAGGGGCCAAAAATGAAAAAGGCAGGTCACCCTGCCTTTTTCATTTTTGGTTAGCACAAAGCTTAGCAATCGGTGTGACACTTGCCGCAGGCCGTTGGGCCGGTAGGCTTCTTGTCCTTCTGCAGTCCCTTGTGGCAGCCAAGGCAGCTCTTATCAGAATTGGCCGCGTGGAAAGCGGCATAGAAGGAGTCGGCTCCGGTCTTGCTGTCCATGTTCTCATGGCAACCGGCACTGTTACAGGAGGCGTAGGTCTTGCCGTCGGCCGGTTGGTGGTGGCAGGCAGCACAATCGATGGCCGCATGCTTGTCGTGGGCGAACGGAACCTTTTTCTGCAGCTTTCCGGGCGTGCCGTCTTTCTTGACCGGAGCATAGCCTTCGGGCGCGGACATGCAGATCACTTCGGCCGGGGCGGCCTCGTCTCCGGCATGCAGGGCCGGCAGGGACAGAAAGCAGACCAAAATGCTTCCTGCCAAGATGGTTAGAGCAAATTTCCTCACTTCACATACCTCCTCATTGTTTGGGTTA
>RZZR01000046.1 GCA_009929795.1 Deltaproteobacteria bacterium
GTATGACCCCGCCCAGACCTTCCGACCCGTACAGGGCCGAGGTCGGGCCCCGGACGATCTCGATCCGCTCGATGGTCTCCTTGGGAATATGTCCCCAGGCCACCCAGGCGATGGCGTTGTTGAAATTGTCGTTCTGGGGAACCCCGTCCACAAGGATGAGGACTCGGTTGTTGCCGACCCCGCGCATCTTGAGGGGGCTGACGATGCCGTTGGTCTGCAGGGCGTAGTGACGGAAATTGTAGATACCCGGGACCTGGCGAATGATGTCCTCCACCCGCTCAAAGGGTGAAGACATGATCTCCTCGCTGGTCAGGACCGTCACGCTCTGGGTGGCGTCAAAGACCGGGATCTCGGTTCTGGTGGTCGAAACCACCACTTCGCCAAGTTGATGCTCTTTTTCGACGTCTTGACCTGGTTCATCCTCGGCCCATCCGAAAGCCGGACCAAGCAGAACGGCCATGGCCACCATCAAAAAATGCAACATCCTCATCTTCTTCTCCTTTTGCTGTTGAATTATTCGCGTTGCCACCCTGCGGCATAACCCCAAAGCCTCAAACCAAAGAACGTATCCGACCTGACTCGCCGGTAAGGACCGCGGCCGAGAACCGCTCGAGCCGATCCCCCATCTGCTGGGCCCGTCGCTGGAGAAAACGGCCCATGAACAGTCCGGGGATGGCTACCACCAGCCCGGCCTGGGTAGTGGTCAGGGCCGTGGATATGCCCGCCGACAAGGCCTGGGCGTTGCCCGTGCCCCATCGGGCTATGGTCTCGAAGGCCTCGATCATCCCGCCCACAGTACCCAAAAGGCCCAAGAGCGGCGCGATGGAGGCCAAAAGGACGATGGTCCGGACATGGCGTTCGGCCCCATGGGCGAGGGACCGGACAATACCTTCCATGATCCGACAATCGAGTTTTGGATCCCCGGTCCGGGCCCTCGAGTACCCGTCGAGCATCGACTTTTGCCATCCCGCCAGGGTGTTCGAGCATACGTTGTCCGCCAAGGCCTCCTCCAATGACTGTTCCCTTGCTTTCCACCCGGCTAACTGGACGGCCTTGAAAAAGACCAGGGTCCACATCCAGACCGAGACCAAGGCCAGGACAACCATGATCATCCCCCCGGCCCGGTACTGTTCCAGGGCCAGGGACAGCAGTCGGTTCATGAACTCTTCCCTCATCGCCCCCTCTCGGAGTCAGATTCGGGTCGACCCAAAAGGACCACGCTCATGGCCACCCCGGCCTCTTCCATGTTGCCGACGATGGCTTCCACCCGGCGTTCAAGGACATGGTGAAGAAAGAGGATGGGGATGGCCACGGCCAGTCCCAACTGGGTGGTGATCAGCGCCTCGGAAATTCCTCCGGACATGAGCTTGGCGTCGCTGTTTCCGAACATGGTGATCACCCCGAAGGTATGGATCATCCCCGTGACGGTGCCTAGAAGCCCGAGCAAAGGAGCGATGGCCCCAAGCACGGACAGGGTGGGCAGAAACCGTTCCAGTCTGGGAATTTCCTTCAAGATGGCCTCGTGAAAGACATTCTCGAGAACCTCCCGGGAAGACTCTGCGTGGCGAAGTCCGGACAGAACGATTCTGGCTATTGGACTCCTGGCCTCGAGCTTCTCGAAATGATCAGCGCTTTGCGCCAGGCTTTTCCGGCCCGCCCAGCCGCGAACCCGAGACAACAGACGTTCGTTTCCAGTGCCGATGCGCAGTAGGGACCAAAGCCGTTCCAGACCGATGGCCAAGCCCAGAAGACCAATGCCCAGAATAGGCCAGACGAGAATCCCTCCGGCTCGGATCTTGGCTTCCAGGCCGCCACCGGGCTTCAGATTGGCCACGTAGACCCCGCCAGAAAAATCAAGGGGCGCTGACAAGGCCGTACCCTCGGCCACGGCCAGAACGGACTCGACCGTCTGCTTCGGAAGATCTCCGGCCGCGGCCGCGAACCGCCCCTGCTCCGGCTTCAGAATCAGAGCGTAGACGTATCCGTCCTCCAATGCGTAGGCCGCATTCTCTCCCAGCCTGACGATGGTCCCGTTATGCTCCATCCCATCCCGCCCCATGAACCGACCCGGCTCCACGGATATTTGTCCGGAGTCCTCGGCCTGGGCCAGGAGAGCCTCGGCCAAGCCCCGGATGGACGGAAACCCGGGCATGGCCTCGCTCTCGACGATTTCCCGGACCGCCGCAGAACGCTCCGGACGACCCGGAGCCGAAAGGCCAACCCGCAGGAGCCGCTGGGCGTCCCGGGCTGCGGTTCGAGTCACGGTCTCGATGAGCAGGATATCCTTTTCCTGTTCGGCCAGAGCTTGCCGCTGGTCCTCCTCTTCGGCCAGGAGGGCCTCGAACTCGGCTTTGAGTTCGGCCAATCCCGCCTCTTGTTCGGCCGCGGCCTTTTTGAGCTCGGACACCCGGGCCGAAAGGGCCTTTTTATCGTTGACGACGGACTCCAATGTTTCGCGGGAATCGGTCTCGATGTTCCGGGCCTCGTCCATGGCCCTTGACGCGGCCTCTGGCCAGGTGGCCGCCCAGAGAGGAACGGAGGTCAGGACTACAAAAATCACTCCGGTCGCCATCCGGAAACAACAATCACGGTTCACTGACCACCTCCCGGGCCACGGGTAGGCCGACCAGTTCCGCCGGTCGCCTCCGGGCCGTCATGTCCAAGGCCACGGCCACCTTGGCCGCGTCCTCGGCACTCATGGGAATCCAGTCCCGGGATACGGGGTCCAGGACAAAGCCCCGCTCCCTGTCCGGGGTCACGAGGTACATGGCCAGCCGCCCGACCCTGAGGGTCGTTCCCTGGACTAGGCCCTCGGCCGTCTCCACTGCGGCCTCACCCGTTTCCACCCCTTGACCGTACTGGGCCTCAATCTGCAGGGCCTCCAATGTTCGCCGCAACTTTTCCCCTAGGGCCAGATCGTGCCGGTTCAGAGCCTCTTGCAGGCGCCGAAGTCTGGTTCCGCGCTCTTCCAGAAGAAATGGCAGGCCAGCTTCCAGGGTACGATCCAGACGCTCGGCAACCTGGTCCAAATAGGGTTCCATCTCCAGGGCGATGACCCGGGCCCCCTTGTGCAGGGCCTCAATCTCCGAGAGCACCCGGTGCTGGTCGGCTATGTACGTGGCGTACTTGCCCGCCTGATGCTTCAGCCAAAGCCGATAGCGAATAAGCTCCAGGGCCTCGTCCTGCAGCGCCTTGATCTCCGGAGCCATGCTCTCGACGTTTTGCTGATCCTTTTGGGCCTCAGTTATGGCCTTCTCCAGGGTCGACAGCACGGCTTCCGGTTCCTGGCCCATGACGGACAAAGGCAAAAAAATAATGATGGCCAGGGCCATCAGTACTGCGTGCATGGTTCTCCTCGGGTTGTCTCCGACGGGGCAAACAAAGACCCGGCCCGGGAACGAAAACACGGGCCGGGTCCATCTCCCGATCAGAAGGTCAGATTCACCCCTGCGATGAAATTCGTGCCTGGCATGGGGTAGCCGGGCAAGTACTCGTATTTTTCGTTGGTCAGATTCTCCACGGCCAGAAATATCTCGCCCTCCCAGGCCTTGGACTCCGGTTCATAGGCATAGCTGATCTTGGTGTTGGCCAGGAAATACGAGTCGACCTTGTCCTCGTTCTCAGTGTCGTATTTTCGGGCCTGGGGCCCCACATACATCTTGGATACCCACAGACCGTCCAGGCTGAGCTTGAAATTCTTCAAAAACCTGTAGTTGAGCCCGCCCGAAACGGTCGTGTCCGGAGCGTAGGGCAGATCGGAGGGGTCCGTGTCCAGAAGTGTCAGACCGGCGAACAGGGACAGATTGTCCAAAGGGTTGACCGTGACCGAAGCCTCCAGCCCTCGGATGGTGAACCGCTCGATATTGGCGTACGTTGGCGGCGGGGGGGGCGGCGGAACAAGGACGAACCGATCCCGGCCCCGGTCGTAGAACAACGAGATGTCGACCACGGCCCAGGCCCCGAAGCGCTGGGTGATCCCGACCTCGTAATGGTCTGTCTTCTCGGCCTTCAGATTCTTCCACGATTCCTTCAGGGCAGGAATAACCTTCTCGGACATGACCACCACCTCAAGGCCGGGATAGACCACTCCCCGGGCATAGTTGGCGTACACTTCCGTGGACTCATAGCCTAGAATGACCCCGGCGTGGGGGGCCAGCTCACTGTTGAAATCCGTGTTGTCGTAGTAACGGACCCCTGCCGAGGGGATGAAATAGAGGGCGTCCCTGGAGCCGAAAAACCAGTTGAGGGCCGTGTAGGGAGACAGAATGGCGAAATCGTGGCCATCCCAATTGTCCGATGTCCCGTCGCTCAGATCCTTGTCGTAGCTGCCCTTGGTGTAGTCCCAGTCAACTCCGGCAAGGAGTTCTCCTCCGCCGGGGATGGTTATCGTCTCCTTGGCCTTGACCCCGTAGAAGAGGAAGTCGTTGTAGAGTTTCTCCTTCACTCCGGGTTTGGAAGTCGGATTGTCAAGCCAATTGCCCTTGCCGTTGTTCCGGTAGGCCTTGATCTCGCCCTTGAGCACGTCATATTCGTGAGAGAGGGTGGCCGACGTCAGGATGTTTTTGGTTTCGTACCGTCCCTGCTTGGCCGTCGAGGGCCTGTCCTCGCTGCCCGGGTCCATGGCGTAGTTATCGGTCAGCAGGGTGAACAAAGCGATCTTCCAGGCCCTGCTCAGCTCATACCCCAGCCGACCGTACACGTCGCGAAGCTCGCCGTTGGAATCGTCGCGATGGCCGTTGGAACGCCGAAACCCTCCGCCCACATAGTAGTCGAAACGGTCCACCTTGCCCCCATTTTCCAGGGTGGTGATGAGTGTCGAGTAGCTGCCTCCAGCCAACTGGGTCTTGGTCACGAAGCCGTCGGTCTTCTTCTCCTTGGGCACGATGTTCACCGCCGCATAGGCATTGCCGAAATTCTGCGGCTGAGGACTCTTGTAGACCTCGATGGATCCTGCCGGATCGATGGCCATGAGGTCGAGCAATGGATGATTCCAGACGCTCATGAACATGGGCACGCCATCGATGAAGGTTTTAATTTCTGATCCCGGACGGCTGGACCCCATGCCGCGGATGAAGATGCCGCCGCCCTCCCCACCGCCGAAGGACCCCAGATAATCGAAACGGGAGATGGTCACCCCGGGCGTGGTCCGCAGGGCAGTGGCCAGGTCCTGGGCGTTGAGGTCCTTGATCTGGCTCTCGGTGACGATGGTTCGCGGCGCGGCATATCTGTCGATTATATTCCCCTCGATGATGGGCGGGGCCGTGACCACCATCTCCTCTAGAACCGTGGCATTGACCGTGTCGTCGGACTCCTGGGCCGGGCAAGGCGCCGACCGAAAAATTCCAAAGACGAACATAGTCGCCATGACGATTGGAAAAAAAATTCTGGACATTTCTCCTCCTTGTCATATCCAAGGGGAAACCCCTCGGATGTTGGGGTTTGCGATCAGGAAGGCAGGATTCTCTTGGCAGGGGCCTGCCTTCCCATTTTTTTCTTTTCAAGATGCTGATCCATGATTTCAGACGAATCGCCACCGGGTCTTGTCTCAACATATCTTGACTGCGGACAGAAAATAGCAATCGAAGTCATGGTCCTGTAATATCTCGATCCTGAAGCCCCGGCCTGTCATGAGGCTTCGCATCACCTGGGCCTCGGGCATGAGATCGCCCTCCACGACCGAACCGGCCTTTCGATGAACGTCGTTGATTTCCTGAAACCCGATGAGGTGAAAAAGAATCAACCGTCCCCCAAGGTTGAGGGCTCGATGAAACATGCCCAAGGCCCGGGCCTTGTCCTCAATGTGCGGGAATACCTGGTGGCAGAAGACCAGGTCCACGCTCCCTTGGCTGAGATCCAGATCCTCGACGGCGGCCACCAGGAGATCCACATTCGCTCGCTCAGCCAGCCGTTTTCGGGCCTCCCCGATCATGCCTGGGCTGATATCCAGGGCGATGACCCGACCTCGCGGACCGACCCGGCCCGAGAGGATGTCGGTCAGTCTCCCGGTCCCACATCCTGGTTCCAGGATCGTCCATCCGGCCAAATCACCGAGAATGTCGAAAACACGCTCCAGCTTGGCCAGTTCTTCAGTAGAGTACTCATCGGCGGCCCAGGGGGCCTGAACCTGGCCGTCGAAGAATGAAGCTTTTGCTGTGTACATGTTCAGGGGCCTCCCAGATCCAATGGTTGTCCAAGGGGGCCGCTTCGTTCGGCCAGAACGAAGTGAAGCGGCTTGCCCAGCAGAAAGGTGTAAATGCGGTCGGCCGTTTCCTGCAGATTCAAATCCGAGAATCGTTCAGGGTGGAGGACTGTCCCCACTGCATAGGCATCGGCAATGACCGTGCCGATGTTGGTCATATACCAGTTGAAGGTGTGCAATCCGTAGACCCTCTGGCTTCGAAAGGCCTTGAGCCGGCCATAATACCGAGGGTTCTTCCTGATATCGTCAACAATGACGCTGTTGCCTCCCCCATCGAGAAAAATCACGTCCGGATCCATGGCCAACAGCTGTTCACGGTCAACAAAGACGTGTCCACTTTTTCCCCCACCGGCAGCGACATTACGGGCTCCTACCCAAGCAAACGGGGCGTAGTCGGCGTCCGTGCTCTCCAGTCCCTGGGTCCCTTTCCAGCCGATGCCTCCCACGTAGGCCCAAGGCTTTTCGTCCTCGGGGATGCCTCCGGTCCGGCGGCCGAGGTCTGCTTGGCAGGAATGGATGAAGGCCACGACCTCCTCGGCCCGATCCTCCTTGCCCAGGACCTTCCCTGCCACGCGCAATGATTCATAGAGCCGGTCGTCGAAGGAGCCGAACTCCCCGTAGGACAAGACCACAACCGGGATTGACAGGGTCCGGGACAGCCGGTCGGCCTTGGCTCCGTCCAGATAGGAGATGAACACGAGTTCAGGACGGGCCGCCAGCACGGCCTCCAGGTCCGGCATGGCGTTGATGGTGCCCACCCCTCCGGGACCGACGATGGGCAAACGACCCAAATCGTCATGGGCCAGCCAATAGGGCCTTGTCGTCGGGAACCTGGTCTCGATGGCCTCCACGCCGACAACGAGGTCCTTGGCCTGGAGGTAGAGGATGAGCCGTAGGGTTCCAGGTGCAAGGCAGACAATGCGGGAGGGTTTTTTGTCCATCCGTACTTCCCGGCCGGCCAGATCGATGACCGTCAAGCCCTGGGCCGCAGCCTGGACGGATCCAAAGACCATCACCAAGGTCAGAAACATGTGCTTTGTATTCAGCACAGCCCGACATCCCGATTGTCGGAGTCGGGAATCGGCAGGGCAAAGGTCCATCCCTCGACCTCGGTCATGACCATGCGCACATCGAATAGCTCCTCAAGGAGAGTGGCGTCCAAGGCCTCCCTGGGAACCAGGGCATGCACCCGGCGGTCCTTGAGCAGCAGAAACCAGTCCGCGAAGCGCAGGGCCAGATTGACATCGTGGACGCTAATCACGGCCGTGAATCCGATCTTCCGGGCCGATTCGGACATAAGCCTGACCAGCTCCAGCTGGTTCTTGAGGTCCAGACTCGAGGCGGGCTCATCCATGAGCAGTACCCGGGGCTTCTGGGCCAGGGCCCGGGCGATGAGTACCTTCTGCAACTCGCCTCCGCTCAGTTCCGATGCCGGGCGGTGGGCCAAGCGGGAAAGGCCCATGAAGTCCAAAACCTCCCGAACGATGTTCAGGTCCTCATCGTTCGGGGCCCAGCGGATGAAGGGTCTACGGCCCAGGAGAACCGTGTCGAAAACCGTGAGGCTCTGCTCCCCGGCCGCCTGGGGCACATAACCGAAAAGGCGACCGAGCTCCCTTCGACTCAAGATCGAAAGATCCGTTTGGCCCAAGGCAACGCATCCCGATTTCGGTTCCAGAATACGGGCCATGCACTGGAGAAGGGTGGACTTGCCCGCGCCGTTTTGGCCCAGAACGGCCAGCACCGTGGCCGGAGGGACCTCAAAATGAATATCCTCGAGCACCGGACGGCTGTCGTACCCGAACATGAGGCCGTCGACAGTGATATTCATGTCCACTGACTTCTGCGCATGAGCAGGGACAGAAAAAGCGGAGCCCCCAGGAACGAGGTCAGGACCCCCACGGGCAACCCTCCCGAACCGACCAGCACCCGCCCCAGGGTGTCGGCGGCCAGCAGAAGCAGGGAGCCGATCAAACAGGAAAATGGCATGAGCATGGAGTGTTCAGGGCCGATGATGCGTCGGGCTATGTGCGGGGCCAGCAGGCCAAGAAAGGCGATAACTCCGTGGAAGGCAGTCACCATCGCTGCCAGCAGGCCGGCCAAAAACATGCCCGACAGTCTGAGCCTGACGACATTCACGCCCAGCCCCAGGGCGGCCTTGTCTCCGGCCAAAAGTGTGTTCAGACTCCACTGATTTGCGAGAAAGAAGACCATGACCGGCATGAAAATCATGGTGATCAGGATGATTTCCGGCCACCCGGCCCGTCCCAGGTCGCCGAAGGTCCAGAAAACGATGGAAGCGATCTCGGTTTCCGTTGCGAAATATTGGATCAGCACTGTGCCCGAGGTGAACAGGGAGGCCAGGGCCACTCCGGCCAGGATCACGGACTGGGTGGACAATTGCCTGAGCACGGCCAGGCCGAGGATGACCGTTGCTGCGGCCATGGCACCAAGAAAAGCAAAAAAGGCCGTCATGGTGGTCAAGAAATAGCCTTGAGCGACCCCGGCGACTGATCGGGAATCCGGCCCGGAAGCTGCGCTCAGTCCGAGATCGATGACCACGATGGCCACGGCCGCGCCGAACCCAGCCCCCTGGCTGATGCCCAGTGTGAACGGGGAGGCAAGAGGATTCTTCAACAGGCTCTGCATGGCCATGCCGGACAAACCGAGAGCCGCCCCGGAAACAACGGCCGAGACGATACGGGGCAGGCGAATGTTCCAGACGACCACGTCGGCGGTCTCGTTACCAGGGCTGACCAGACTTTCAAGGATCTCCCTAATGGAAATCTCAAAGGCCCCGAGCCCGAGGGAAAGTATGGCCAGGAGGACAACCCCGGCCAGGAGCCCCCCGAAGATGGAGACGGCCCGCCTCCTCTTGTGTCGATAGACGGCCAGCGGTTCTTCCGATGGCCTCGAGGACACAAGAAATCGGCTCAACACTCGAACCCCGCATGCTTTGAAAATAAAATTTTTAAATCATTCATGGCCAAGTTGTGCTTTTTTTCATATCATTTTTTAAAAATCAAGATTTTTTTAAAAATCGTGCTATTTTTTAGGGTACTTCATTGAAAAAATATCTTTTTAAATAGCCATATTGTAGACAATAAATTGAATTAACTCATTTTATTATTCTTATAAATCGAAGCACCCCAATGATTCCATTTTCCATCTACGTTGACACATAATTTGGTAACGTATACTCAAAAAAAACTTTTTTGCTCCATTTCTTCCCAAAATCCGAATCAACGGACGACAAACGCGAGGAACATTATGCCCAAAATCGGCCGCATACTCATTTCGACCGTCCTGTTCATCACCTATTTTTCAGTGACCGCCCTGGCCGATCGTGTCGTCACCGATGCATCCGGCCGGACCGTAACCGTTCCAGACACGGTGACCCGGGTCATCTGCTCCGGCTCGGGCAGTCTACGCCTGCTCTGCTACCTCCAGGCCCAGGACCTGGTCGTGGCCGTGGACGACGCCGAAACCAAGCAGCGCTTCCTGGACGCCAGGCCCTACAGCCTGGCCAATCCCCAGTTCAAAAAAATGAAAACCTTCGGCGAATTCCGGGGCCACGACAACCCCGAACTCATCCTGACCCTGGAGCCCCAGCCCCAGGTCATCCTGAAGACCTATTCGGGCATGGGTCATGATCCGGTCGAACTCCAGAACAAAACCGGCATCCCGGTCGTGGTTCTGGAATACGGGGACCTCGGCAAATCAAAGGCCAAGTTCTACGACGCCCTACGGATCATGGGCGAGGTGGTCGGAAAATCGGATCGGGCCGAGGAAGTCGTCGCCTTTTTCGAGGCCGAGATCGCCGAGCTCCAAAAACGAACGGCCGACATACCTCAGGCCGACCGGCCCACGGCCTTTATCGGCGGCGTAGCCCACAAGGGACCCCACGGTTTTCAGTCCACCGAACCGGCCTATCCTCCTTTCGCCTTTGCCGGAGTCCGCAATCTGGCCCTGGAATCCGGCGTGGCCGGAGGCCAACTCTCCCAATCCAATGTGGCCAAGGAAAAAATCGTCGAATGGGATCCCGACTTCCTTTTTCTCGATCTCTCCACCCTGCAGATGGGCGAGAACGCCGGAGGCCTGCACGAACTGAAAACCGACCCGGCCTACCGTTCTCTCTCCGCCGTCAAGGAAGGACGTGTCTTCGGAGTTCTGCCATACAATTGGTACACGACCAACTACGGATCCATCCTGGCCGACGCCTGGTTCATCGCCAAGACCATCCATTCGGATCGCTTTGCAGATGTAGACCCTGTGGCCAAGGCCGACGACATCTATGTCTTCCTGGTCGGAAAACCGGTGTTCAGTGGAATGAACGCTCTGTTCGACGGCCTCGTCTTCACCAACCTGGCCGTGAACTGACATGCACTTTCACGACGGTCAGGTCCCGGACGAGTACAGACGCTATATCGGGCTCAAACTCGCCTTTGTCGCCGCCACGGCCGCGGCAGTGGCCTTGGCCCTGGCCCTGGCCATCTCCCTGGGTGCGGCCCGAGTGCCCCTGATCGATGTGTTCAAAACTCTTCTCGGCTTCGAGGTCCCCAGGCGGTTCGAACTCATCGTCTGGTCCATCCGACTCCCCCAGGCCCTGACCGATTTCACCGCCGGGGCCGGCTTGGCCGTGGCCGGAGCGGCCATGCAGTCCATATTGCGGAACCCTCTGGGCTCGCCCTTCACTCTGGGCATCTCCCACGCTGCGGCCTTCGGGGCCGCCTTTGCCGTCATGCTCCTCGGAGGCGGAGTCATGTCCTCCTCCAGCGTCGGGGCCGTGTCCGTGACCAGCCCCTATCTGACCACGGCCGCGGCCTTTGCCGCCAGCCTTCTGGCCTCCGGGGCCATCATCCTGGTCTCCCGCACACGGGGGGTCACCCCCGAAGTCATGGTTCTCACCGGTGTGGCCCTGGGGGCCCTGTTCACCGCCGGGACCATGTTCCTCCAGTTCTTCGCCGACGACGCCCAGCTGGCGGCCATGGTCTTCTGGACCTTCGGCGACACGGCCCGGGCTTCCTGGTCCGAGCTGGGCATCATGGCCGTGGTCGCTCTGGCCGGGTTCGCCTATTTTCTCTCCCAATCCTGGAGCTACAACGCCATCGACGCCGGGGACGAAACGGCCAAGGGTCTCGGGGTCCGCGTCGAACGGGTCCGGATGCTCGGCATGCTCGTGGCCTCTCTGGTCACGGCCGTGACCATCGCTTTTTTGGGCATCATCGGCTTTGTCGGCCTGGTCGTCCCCCACATGGTCCGCCGGGTCATCGGCTCCGACCACCGTTTTCTCCTGCCGGCCTCGGTCTTCGTCGGCGGATTGCTCCTGCTTGTCTCCGACACCGCGGCCCGCCTCGTCCTGGCCCCCCATGTCCTTCCCGTTTCCGTGCTGACGGCCTTCATGGGCGCCCCGGTCTTCATCTACCTCATCGTCAAGGGAGGCCGCCGATGATCCTCCAGATCGCCGAGCTCGAGTTCGCCTACAACGGCCACCCGGTCCTCAGGGACGTTCGCCTTGAAGTCCGGGCCGGAGAACTTCTGGCCATCCTGGGCCCCAACGGCGTGGGCAAGACCACGCTGCTGAAATGCATCAACGCCATCCATCGCCCCCGGGGCGGGGTGGTCCGGGTGGACGGCCAGGATATCCTCCGTCTGGCTCCGGCCGAAATCTCCCGCTCCGTCGGATATGTCGCCCAACGCTGCGAACCGGCCCGCCTGACCGTGTTCGACGCCGTGCTCATGGGCCGCAAGCCCCATATCCGATGGAAACCGTCGGAAAAGGACCTCTCCATCGTCGACGCGGCCATCCGCCGTCTGCATCTGAAGGCCCTGCTCCTGCGCCATATCGACACCCTGTCCGGTGGAGAACTCCAGAAGGTGGCCATTGCCCGGGCCCTGGTCCAGGAACCGCGGCTCCTCCTCTTGGATGAACCCACCAGTTCCCTGGACCTCAAGAACCAGATGGACATTCTGACTCTGGTCCGCCGGGTGGTGGACGAGCACGCCATTGCCGCGGTCATGACCATGCACGACCTGAACACGGCCCTGCGCTTCGCCCACAAATTCCTGTTCCTGAAGGACGGGAAAATCTTCTCCACGGGCCTCAGCCGTGACATCTCCGCCGACATGGTCGGCCAAGTCTACGGCCTGCCCGTGGAGATCCACCTCATCAACGGCCATCCCACGGTGACCCCGATTCTTGAACCGCAATCCGACCACGATCACGACCACCATCATGTCCATGCGTGCGTGGAAAGCCCCCATGCGGACTGCACACGCCACAATCACCCCTGAACACGATCAATACCGGAGAACCTACATGCCCTGCTCCATCCCCGCTGAAACCATCGAACGCGTCATCGCCTTTCACGGCCACTCCTGCCCCGGCTTGGCCATCGGCATCAGGGCCGCCGAATACGCCCTGTCCCGATTTCCAAATGCCGAACTGGTCGCCGTGGCCGAGACCGACATGTGCGGCGTGGACGCCATCCAGTTCCTGACTGACTGCACCTTTGGCAAGGGAAACTTCCTGCATCGCGATCTGGGCAAGATGGCCTTCACCTTTTACGACCGAAACAGCGGCGAGGGCGTCCGCATCCGCCTACGGCCAGAAGTCCACGCCGGCCCCTCGTCCGAGCGCATGAGGATCCTGTCGGCCCGCAACGCGGCCGGCCAGGCCAGCCAGGAAGAAATAGAGGAATTGACCGACCTGCGCCGACAGCGGCAAACATTCTACATGCAGGCCGAACTCCACGAAATCTTCGATCAGATGCCCGCCCAAGGCCCGCCGCCGCGACCGGCCCGAATACTGGAAAGCCTTGCTTGCGCCGACTGCGGCGAGATCACCATGGAGTCGCGCACCCGCCGCTTTGCCGGAAAGACCCTATGCATTCCCTGCTTCGAGGCCGTGGAACAGAAACGGTAGTCAGACGACGGATTCGGCCCGATCCGGTATTGCCACCACCTCCCCCCTTGGCTATGATCTTTTCAAGGATGACCGCTTCCGGGCCATCCTCAACCCAGTGGAGGCAACCATGACTCTTCGACGTTTCTTCGGATCTCTTGCTCTCGTCGCCGTTCTCGTCTGGGCTTCCGCGAGTTGGGCCGCCGTGGTCGACCAGGGAACGGCCGCTCTGGTGGCCCAGAACCTCATCCACCGCCACACGGCCCATTTCGGGTCTTGGAACGGTCAGGCCGCTGCCGCCATATCCGGGGTCCAACCCATCGTCTGGAACAATCAAGAAGTGGCCTGGAACTTTTCCGTGACTCCATCCGGACACGTTCTGGTGGCCCGCAGCGACCGTCTGAGCCCGGTTCTGCTCTACTCGGCCACATCGTCTTTCGACCCGGCTTTGGCCGGCACGGCCACGGCTCTGGAGTCCTGGATCGTGCCCGAGGTCGGCCGGGCCTTTGCCCACTTCGAGACCCCGGCCTTCAATGTCCGGTCCATGGACCAGGCCTACGAGGCCTCGGCCGTGGCCGCGGCCTGGAGAATTTTGACTTCCGATCCGGCCCAGAACAGGCTGACGGCTAAACGGGGCATCCGCAGCGTCGGACCTCTCATGACCTCCCGCTGGGGCCAGGAAACTCCTTACAATCTTCTCTGCCCCATGCTTGGCGGTGAGCAAACCATCGTCGGCTGCGTGGCCACGGCCTGGAGCCAGCTCTTGCGCTATTGGCAATGGCCCGACCGGGGCACGGGCAGCCATTCCTACTATTGGGAGACCGGGGGCCGGACTCTGACGGCCAACTTCGACCACGCCTACGACTGGGCCAACATGCCCGATGAGCTGACCGCCTCCAGCACCCAGGCCCAGAAGGATGCCGTGGCCCGGCTCTGCGCCGATGTGGGCATTTCGGCCGACATGGACTACGACGTGGACGAGTCGGGCAGCGGCATGTACGCCGACGAGGTCCTGCACCTCTACTTCAAGTACAAGCCGACCATGACCCAGCACAGCCGGACCTCCTACCCAGACGCCGACCAGTGGATGGCCCTATTCCAGACCGAGATCGACGCCTCTCCCGGTCGCCCGGTGGTCTTTTCCATTTTCGATACCACCGGAGGGGGGCACGAGACCATCATCGACGGGTATCAGGACGGCGCCACGGACATGGTCCACATCAACTACGGCTGGAACGGGAACTACGACGGCTGGTACGACGTGACCCAGAACTTCCAGGCCATCTGGACCTGGGAGGCCGACTCCCAGATCATCGTCACCGGCATCGAGCCCGACAAGGCCGGACCGACCCTGCCTTACGTCTACTACCTACTTCTTCTGGCCGGCAGCGAGGAGACCTGGACCGGCATCGCCCTGTCCAACGCCGCCAACGCCCAGGCCACCGCGGTCCAGATGGCCTACTACCGCCACGACGGCACGGCCGAGACTCCGGTGGACATGACCCTGCCTGCCGGTGGACAGTCGGCCTTTCTCCTGCCTCTCAATCCCTGGAACGGATGGGCCAAGGTTTCGGCCCAAAATCCCCTGAAGGGGCTCATCCTCGTCGGGGACGCGGATGGCTCGAGTCTGGCATCCCTGAACATGGCCCAAGCCCCACTCACAACCCTGGTCGTGCCCCAGGTGGCCACAGGTGATTCGGGCTGGGGCACGGACGTCCTCCTGACCAATCCCTCGGGCCAGGCAGCCTCGGTCACCTTGAGCTACAGGGACACCCAGGGCCAAATCCAGGACACCTACGGTCCCATCTCCATCCCAGCCCAGGCCCAGCAGACTCTGTCCCTGGGCGTCCTGTTCGGCACCCGCAACGGCGGATCCGTGGTCATCGAATCGACCCAGGCACTGGGCGGCGTGGCCGGCTACGCCCAGACCGTCCAAGCCCATGCACCGTCCACGGCCCTGAATATGAACCGCTGAATGCCTTCACTCCAAAAAAAATCCCGGCTCCGGTCATTTCCGGAGTCGGGATTTTTTCTTTGAAACGAGTCGGACGGACAGTTCTATGACCAACCTCGTACTTGAAATTTCATCACGGCAAAAGATCGCCGATGAGCAACTTGGCCATTCTCGGCCGGCCGACCCATTGGGCTCCAACCCTGGATCCGTTGACATACTTGAGAATGGCCACGGCATCCATCCAGGTCTCGTTGAGATCGTCCCAGCGCAGGATGATCTCGGCCCGGTCCCCGGCCTGCAGATCGTGGCCGTCGGATCGGACCACGAAACCGATCCCGTCAAAGGAGATGTCCCGGACCTCCAGGTCGACCGATCCCTTTCCGTCTACGCTGCACTCCCCGGTCAGGGCACAGTCCATCCGGTACCAGACTCTCCGGTCGTCGCCGTCGCACTCGCTTTCCATGGCTGTCATCCTCATTGGCCGAGCAGGGCCCGGGCAAAGTCTTCGGCGTTGAAGGGGCGCAGATCCTCCATCTTCTCCCCCAGGCCGATAAAGGAAATGGGCAGGCCGTGCTCCAGAGCAATGGCCACGATGATCCCGCCCTTGGCCGTTCCGTCCAGCTTGGTCATGACGATGTCGTCGATATCAACGGCCTTGGCGAAAAACTCCACCTGGGACAGGGCGTTCTGGCCCGTGGTCGCGTCCAGGACCAGGGTCACCCTGTGCGGAGCCCCGGGATGCTTCTTGGCCACGACCCGTTTAATTTTCTTGAGCTCTTCCATGAGATCGACCTTGGTATGAATCCGTCCGGCCGTGTCCACGAAGAGCTTGTCGTACCCCTCGGCCATGGCCTTTTCCAGTCCCTCGTAGGCCACGGCTGCGGGATCGGACCCGTGCTCCTTGGCAAAGAACCCGGCCCCGGTCCGCTTGGCCCAGATGCCCAACTGCTCGATGGCCGCGGCCCGGAAGGTGTCCCCGGCGGCCACCAGGACTTTCTGGCCCTGCATCTGTGCCCTGTGGGCCAGCTTGGCGATGGTCGTGGTCTTGCCCACTCCGTTGACCCCGACCATCATCACCACCTCGGGGGCCAGGGGAACAGGGCGCCGTCTGGGCTCCTTGAAGATGGTCACCAGTTCGTCCCTCAGGAGCTCCTTGAACCCGTCGGTCTCGACCAGACCTTCCTTGCGAACCCGGCTCCGCAACTGCTCCAGAAGCTTGGCCGTGGCCGAGTAGCCCACATCGGCCATGATCAGGATTTCCTCAAGCTCTTCCCAGAAGGTGTCGTCATAGCGGCCCGACAGTTTGAGCAGCTGGTCAATCCGCCTGGACAGTTGTTCCTTGGTCTTGGCCAGACCGTCCGAGAGCTTGACGAACAGGCGATCCCGCTCGTCCTCCTCGTCCTCCAGATCCAGGGCCAGGGCCAGCCGGTACTGGAGTTCGGACCGAAATTCCTCAACCCGCTCGTAGTCCATGTCCTCGAGCCAGGCGTCGAAGCGGGTGACAAAATCTTCGGCCTCCTGAACCGGGGCCTCCAGGCTGACAAAAAGGAACCTAAGACGCTCTCGAAGCTCCTCGCCCCGAGCTGGAATGCCGTCGAGGATCAGATCCAGCCAAACGCTCAGCTTCGGCTCGGCCTTGTGCAGGGCCGTCAGAAGCTCCCGCTTCCAGGCAGGCCCTTTGTCCGTGTCGACACCCCCATCGGATGACAGTTGAGGCTCGATCGGAGTCTGCTCACTGTCTATCGGACCCGTCTCGGACTTTGAGAGCATCTCGGCCGGGACGGGACCGGGTTCGACCTCCGGCAGCTTTAAGGAAGGCTCAGGTGTTGGCTCGACCCTGGCCGGCTCCTTGTCCTGCCCCTTCCAAATTTTTTTCAGCTTTGAAAAGAAACCCATGGCGTCTCCTTGGGCCGGTTCAGCCCTCAAGATGGACGAAGACCTCTTCCCACAGCACCTTGCCCCGCTGTTTTTTGAGACTTCGCAACAAAACGTAGATGGCCCCGGCCCCGCCGTGACGGGGCTGGGCCGTGGCAAAGGCCAGGACGATCCTCTTCAGTGGATACCTGGTCAACCAGACCTGAAGCTCTTGACGGAGTACGCTCATCCCATGTGGGGAGTTCCGCCCCCGCCCTGTGACCACCAGCACACATTTCCGGCCCGACACGTAGCTCGACCGAATGAACTCTGTCAGGGCGATCTGGGCCTGGTCGGAATTCATGCCGTGGAGGTCGAGATGGTTCTCGACACTGAACACCCCGGCCTTGAGCTTGTCCAAAGTCCTCTGATCCAGCCCCTGGACTCGGCCCTGCATGTACTCGTTGGTGAATTCGAGCAGAAACTCGCACTCGCCGTTGACAATCCTGGCCAGATCCCGGACCGGATCGTGGGGCTCGGCTGGGCTGCGACCCACCGCCTGGACGACCGGTGTTGGAACCTCCCGCCCCCGGCCCTTGAGCGGCTTGATCCCGGTCATGGCCTGCTCGAACAGGGTCTGCTCTTCCTCGGACTCGGTTCGGGTCGGCTCGGCCTTCTCAACCTTGGCCTTGGAACGGGCGGATTTGGCCCGGGCTTTCACCTCGGCAGCCCTGGTCCTCTTCCGCTCTTCCTCGGTGGACAGGCCCAGAGCCTGGGCCAAATTCTTGAAAGGCTGCTGCATGTCGATTGTCGTCCTCGAAGTCAGTCCCGGACCGAAGAATGAACGTCTGGAATCTTGCCGACAGTTTTCACCCTTCCACCGAAGGATTATAGCCCAAAGGCCGTCAAAGGGCAAAAAGAATCATCTCCGGCTGAAAGACTTGCCCAGCGTGAGGCATCGGTCCGCCCTTGGCAAGAAGAATGGCCTGGATTAGAATTCCGTCAAACCCAATGGAGGAACAATGGATATCGCAGCACAGATGAAGGGAATGGCCGTCCGAGCCAAAAAGGCAGGGCAAGGCTTGGCCAAAACCAGAGGGGTTGACCGGGCCGCGGCCCTCGTGGGGCTGGCCGAGGCCCTTGTCGCCTCACAGGACGAGATCATGGCCGCCAACGCCAAAGACCTGGAAGCCGCTCAAAAGGCCGGATTGGACCCGGCAAGGCTTGACCGGCTCCGTATAACTCCGGTCACGGTCGAATCCATGGCCGCGGCCTGCCGCCACGTAGCCGGCCTGTCCGACCCCGTGGGTGAGATCGAATACATGTGGAAGAGGCCCAACGGCCTGCTGGTCGGAAAGATGCGCATTCCCCTGGGTGTTGTGGCCATCATCTACGAATCCCGGCCCAACGTGACCATTGACGCGGCCATCCTCTGCCTGAAGGCCGGGAATGCCGTGGTCCTTCGAGGCGGTTCCGAGGCCTGGCACTCCAACATGGCTCTGGGCGGTCTGCTCTCCCGGGCACTGGAAGACGCCGGGCTGCCCGGCGAGGCCGTTCAGATCGTGCCCACCACCGACCGCCAGGCCGTTTCGGCCCTTTTGACCCTGGACGAATACATCGACGTGGTCATTCCCCGGGGCGGCGAGGGTCTCATCCGGGCCGTGACCAGCCAGGCCACCATGCCCGTCCTCAAGCACTACAAGGGCGTCTGCCACGTCTTTGTCGACCGTTTCGGCGACCTGAACCAGGCCTTGGACATCGTCTACAACGCCAAGGTCCAGCGTCCCGGAGTCTGCAACGCCCTGGAATGCCTTCTGGTCCACGAGGAGGTGGCCCGGACCTTCCTGCCCCAATTGGCCGAAATCCTGGCCCCGGCCGGGGTCCGCTTCAAGGCCTGCCCCGTGTCCCTACCCCTTCTGGGAACCCAGGCCGCTCCGGTCGAGGACGGCGACTGGGGCCGGGAATTCCTGAGCCTGGAAATGGCCGTCCTTGTCGTGCCCAGCCAGGACGCCGCCCAGAACCACATCGCCCGCTACGGCTCCAACCACACCGAATCCATCGTCACCCAGGACCACGGACGGGCCATGCGCTTCATCCGCGAGGTGGACGCCTCCGCGGTCATGATCAACGCCTCCACCCGCTTCAACGACGGCGGCGAACTCGGTCTCGGAGCCGAGATCGGCATCAGCACGTCTAAGATCCACGCCTATGGACCCATGGGAGTGAAAGAATTGACGGCCACCAAGTTCGTGGTCTTCGGCGAAGGTCAGGTCAGGGAGTAGATCCTCATTCTCACTCGCTTTCGGCCGGGTCGTGATCCGTCTTCGCGATCCGGCCGAAATGCTCCCGGAGCTTGGCCAGGACGTGCTCATGCCCGCCCGGACCGTGGGGCAGACCGCAACCCGAGCAGTCCTTGATTCCCGAGGGCAGAATCCTGAACTCTCCTCCGCAGTTCTCGGGAAAAATGAAGTACAGCGGGCAATAGCAATGCTTGCAATTGAAGACCTCAGCCGGGACGTTTCCATGGCAGGGGAAATAGGGACAGTTCAGGTTCTGGTTGAAGACGTCGGTGCCGCTTTCGTTACGAATTGGTTTCTGACCGGCGGTTTTTTTTTCGCTTTCGCTGCTCATGGCGTATTTTTCCCAACCTGCCATCAACGGTCAAGAACCATTTTTCTTTCTCTCACTGATTATAGTTTCTACAATATGA
>RZZR01000047.1 GCA_009929795.1 Deltaproteobacteria bacterium
GGCCGGGCCCAGATGGAGGCCATGGCCGGGACCATCCGTTCCTGGAGGCCCGAGGTCGTTTTATGCAGTCCCCTTGTCCGGGCCAAGGACAGCGCGGCCATCCTGGTCGGAGCGGACGGTCCGAAATTGATCGTTGTTCCCGATCTGGCCGAGATCGACCTGGGCGACTGGGAGGGGTTGACCGTGGCCGAGGTCCAGACCAGATTCCCTGGCGAATACGAACGTAGAGGCCGGGATCTGGCCGGATATCGCCCCCGGGGCGGAGAGAGCTTCGAGGATCTGGCCCGGCGGACCGTGCCCGTTCTCGAATCCCTGCCCGGAAAAGGCCCGGTCCTGGTCGTGGCCCACGCCGGGGTGAACCGGGTCCTTTTCTGCCACGTCCTGGGCCTGCCTCTGGCCAATCTCTTTCGTCTGGGCCAGGACCCGGGCTGCCTGAACGTGCTTCAGGCCGGGGACAAAGGCTGGCTGGCGAAGGTCATGAATCGCGACCGCGAAGGGCTTTTGCCCTCCCTTCCGGCATCGGGCTTTTGAATACATATTTTTTCAGAATTTTCTCTTTTTCTCACTACATCGTTGTTGAAGGCTCATCCCCATACCAGCCGGATTTTCTTATTTTTTGCGTGAACCAAGCGGTGAGAGTCAAGACTTCGCCTTGACGTGTCTTTGCGCTCGGAATACGTACTTCATGATCATCCACATATCTTTCGGCTCCGTCCCCGGGGCCTGGGGAGAGGAAGAACATGTCTCGGAAGACGGCATCGGCTCCCTTGAGTCCGGAAGAGACCCGGACTTGGATCGTCCGCTATCGGAAGTATTCGAAGATCTATGCCTGGAGCTTTTTGATCCTTCTTCTACCGGTCATTTTTGTGGTCATCTGGATAAGCATGGGCGAGTTGAACCGGGACGTGTTTTTGTCCCTTGGATTTTTCGCCGTGGTCACGGTGCTTTTGGCTCTGTGGACCAGGAAGAGGGCCGCCAGGAGCTGGACCGGGCAGGTGGCCGACAAGTTCGTGAAGACCGTCCACTTCAGGGCCAACGAGAACCGTCCGGCCCGGACCGAGCAGCGGCCGATGGTCGAGTTCCGGACCGACCGGGGCAAGAAGGTCGTCTTGCGGGCCGGAGCCGATCAGTTCGGGTATTTCGAGGTCGGGGACCGGGTCTTCAAGGTCTCGGGCCTGGAGTGGCCGGAAAAGGAGAGCCTGGACGGGGACCGGCGGTTGTGCATGATCTGTGGGGCCTTGGTGTCGACGGAGAACGGGGCCTGTGGCCGGTGCCGGGGACCGATCCCGGACCATGCCGTCATGCGGGACATGGCCGGTTGAGCATCCGACCGGGTCCACCGTTCGGGAACGAAAACCATTTCATCCAGTCAGGCAGGAGACCGAATATGTCCGAACACACCGCCACCAATGTCCTGCGGGCCGCCACCCGGGATCTGCACGGCCAGATCGAGAATACCCCCCTGGCCCGGGCCTTTCTTGACGGATCCCTGAACATCGAGGCCTATGTGGGCGTCATCCGGGTTCTGACTGCGATTCAAGCCCCGTTGGAGCGGCAGCTGCCAGTCAGCGACGACCCTCTGGTGGCCAGAGTCTGGACAGGAGAGCTTGGCCGCCTCGAAGCACTCCTCGACGACAATGACTTCTTCCGCCGCAAGCTCATCCCGGATTCTCCTGGCGCTGTTAGGGCCGGAATTCGGGCGGCCTCGCACATCCTGCTTATGGCCAAGGAAAATCCGGCGGCCCTGCTGGGGGCCGCGTATGTTCTGGGCGGGTCCACCAAGGGAGCCGTCATCCTCGCCCCCCGGGTGGCCCAGTCCCTAGGACTTTCCCCAGGCCGGGGCCTGTCCTATCTGACCCGCCATGCCGCGGCCGGGCCGTCCGAGTGGGACCGGACGGCCGAGGTTTTCGACATGGCCGTGACGGACCCGAACGATATCCAGGCCATGACGACCACGGCCCTGACCATCTTCCACTGTCTGCTGGAGGCCTTCGAGGCCCTCTGGCCCCTGGATAAACAAACAATGCGGTACACGGTGACCGGTCTGAACCCGGAAGCCGGGAATCACGCCGTGCCCCAGGACCGCCGTGACCTGGAAGCAGTGCTCCGGGCCACGGACCGCTGTCTGGCCGAACATCCCTATTTCATGCTCCGTTACGGCCTGCGTGGTCTGAGGTTTTCCGACGCCGACGGGGCCTGGCTGGCAACCCTGCCCGGCCTGGGTGCCGAAACCACGAGAAGCCAGGTGGATTGGCTGGCCGGAGTGCTGGCGGCCCGGGGAATTCCGAGGATTCTGTTGGCCAGGCACCTGGAGATTCTGAGCGAGGAGCTGTCCGAGGCCCGCCCTGATCGGGATGGACACAGGCATCTTCTGGCAGCCGAGGCCGACAGACTTCGGGTCGAAACCGGGTGGGCCAAGGCGGACCTGGAAGGGTATGTCCGCCGCATGGAGCAGAGACTGGGCTGGAAGGAGGATTTTTTCTGCCGGGAGGCCGTCCAACTGTTGGCTTCGGCCATGGCCGATGAGGCCTCCGGGCTCAAACAGGCGGTTTCAAGCCTGACGGTTTGGCTGGCCGATCCCTCCAGGTTTTCCCGAGAGTGGGTGGAGAACGTGACCTTCATCCTGGCCGATATGGAAAAGGCGATCAAATCCGGCGATACAAAGGATTGAACCGTGGCAGAATCACGTTCATCGTCAACTGGTCCGGATCTGGGTCCGGTTCGGCCCTGGGATGGTCCGGTCTTTGCCCTGGCCCCCAACGCCATGTTCGTTGCGGACCGCGAAGTCAGAATCGTCGAGGCCAACCGGGCCGCCGTGGCAATGGTCGGAAAACCCCGGACAGAGATGCTGGACAAGGTTTTCGGGGATGCCTTCGACTGCTTAAACATGCTGGGAGGAACAACCTGCGGCCAAAGCGAGAACTGTTCCGAATGCAAGATCCGTAACGGCGTCAACCGGGCCATGGAGACCGGCGAGGCCGTGGGCGAGGTTGAAGTCCGTCTGGCCTTGGCCGGGGAAGACGTCTTGCGGACCATCGAGGCCCTGGTCTCGGTCGTGCCGATTCGACATCATGAGCAGGACTTCTTTCTTCTGACCCTGACCGACATCTCCGGCCTCAGACAGGCCGAGAGCGATCTGGCCCTGTCGGAGATCCGGTTCCAGAGTATTCTGGACGGGATGGATGCCGTGGCCATCCGGGGTTTCGCCCTGGACGGGACCGTCCGCTACTGGAACCGGGCCTCGGAGCGGTTTTATGGGTATTCGGTCGAGGAGGCCGTGGGCCGGAATATCCTGGAACTGATCATTACCCCGGAAATGCAGTCCCAGGCCCGGACGGCCTTGTCCCGGATGGCCGCATCCGGAAAACGGATTCCGGCCCGGGAGCTGACCCTACGCCACAAGAAAGGCCATCCGGTGACGGTTTTTTCCAGCCATGTCCTGGCCTCCATGCCCAGGGGGGGAATGGAGTGCTTCAGCATCGACGTGGACCTGACCGAGCGGAAGCGGGTCGAAGCAGCCGTGGTTGAGCAGAACGATCTGCTTCAGGCCCTGCTCTCCAGCGCCCCCCTGGGCATTGCCGTCCTGGATGCGAACGGGCGATTCCTGAAGGTCAACACCTGGTTCGTTCAGCTTTTCGGCTGGACTCTGGATACCCTGGTTCATGCCGACGATTGGTTCCGGCTGGCCTATCCAGACCCGGTCTACCGGGAAGAGGTCCTGGCCCAGTGGGCCGAGGCCCTGAAGACTGGGTGGGCCAAGGGCGAGTATTCCGTGACCTGCGCCAACGGCACGGTCAAGGAAATTGACATGCGAGCCGCCGCCTTGCCCTCGGGTCACGTGGTGGTTTCGGCGGCTGACATCACGGATCGCAAGCAGGCCCGGGAGGAACGGGAACGACTCCAGGCCCAGCTCCTTCAGGCTCAGAAGATGGAGTCCATGGGGATCATGGCCGGGGGCGTGGCCCACGACTTCAACAATCTCCTCCAGGCCATGGGCGGCAATATTCAGATCCTCCTGGCGGACAAGTCTTTGGGTCATCCGGATCGGTCCAGGCTGGCCACGGTGGAGCGGGCCATCGACCGGGCCGCGGGGCTGGTTCGACAGCTTCTGATCTTCAGCCGAAAGGCCGAGGTCGGCCGGGCCCTGGTCAATTTGAACCAGGAGGTGGAGGAGGCCGTCACGATTCTGGAGAGGGCCATTTCCAAGATGATCTCTGTGCAGATCGATTTGGACTCGAATTTGCGGCCTGTGGCCGCCGATCCGGTTCAGATCGATCAGGTCCTTCTCAACCTGGGGCTCAACGCGGTGGACGCTATGGGCGAGACCGGGATTCTCTCTCTGAAAACCCGAATCGTGGACCTGAACGAGGCGGACGTGGCCCGGCTTCCGGGCCTGAGGCCAGGGCCCCATGTTCGTCTGCGGGTCTCTGACACCGGATGCGGCATGGACGTTCGGACCCTGGAACGGATCTACGACCCCTTCTTCACCACCAAGGCCGTGGGCAAGGGCACCGGTCTGGGGCTGGCCATGGTCTGGGGCATCGTCACTACTCATGGGGGGCATATCCGGTGCGACAGCCGTCCGGGCCAGGGTACGACCTTCACCATCCACTGGCCGGTTGCCGAGGGCGAGATCGAGTCCAAGCCGGAAATGATCGAGCCTTCGGGCGATGCCGGATCCGGTTCGGAGACCATCCTGGTCGTGGATGACGAGCCCGATATACGGGAGGCGACCGAGGAGATTCTCAAAGGGGCCGGCTACACGGTTCTTTCGGTCGGCAGCGGCGAAGAGGCCTTGGCCCTGCACGCCGAACTGGGCCGGGGCATCGGTCTGGTGATTCTGGACCTGGGTATGCCGGGCATGGGTGGCCGAACCTGTCTGCGGCGTCTCCTGGAGCGTGACCCCGGGTTGCCGGTGATCGTGGCCAGCGGGTACTCCACGGCAGACATGAAGGAGGAAATCCACGCGGCCGGGGCGGCCTTGTTCCTGAGCAAGCCCTACCGTCTGAAGGATTTGCTGGCCGGGGTTCACCGCCTCCTGATTCGGGTCGGTCAGACCGATTAGATCTGATTTACGGCAGTGGCTGTTTTGGCTTACGCCTGATATGGGTGGAGCATCCCTTCACCTTCCGAACCAACGGAGCCGATCATGACGCAGCAGAACACATCCCGTGGGAAAGGAAACGGCCTGACGGCGGTCCCGGCCGGGTTTGAAGCCTTCCATGGTCTGGTGGAAAACGCTCCCATCGGGGTGTTCATCTCCACCCTCGAGGGGTGCTACATGTCGGTCAATCCGGCCATGGCCGCCATGTACGGCTATGCCTCTCCCGAGGAAATGGTCGGCTCGGTGACCGACATCGCCAGGCAGACCTATGTCTACCCCGAGGATCGGGAACGGTTTCTGGCCCTGTTCGACGAAAAGGGAGAGGTCAAGGGTTTTGAATCCCTTCAGCAACGCAAGGACGGGACGACCTTCTGGACCTCGGAGTCGGCCCGTCAGGTCCGGGACGAGAGCGGAGCGATCCTTCACATGCAGGGTTTTGTGGCGGACATCACCCGGCTGAAAACGGCCGAGGCCGATTTGATGCATAAAAACAGGCTTTTGGAAGGTATTCTGGACAACATCCCGGACATGATGAGCGTCAAGCGGCCCGATCTCTCCCTGGTTCGATACAACAAGGCCGGATACGGGTTCCTGAACATGACCGAGCAGGATGTGCAGGGCCGGAAATGCTACGAGATCATCGGTCGGGACAGGCCATGTGAGGTCTGCGCCACTCTGGAGGCAAAGCGGACGGGCCGGGCGGCTTCGGTCGAGAACTATGTTTCCGAACTGGACCTGCACCTGGATTGCCGGGCCAACCCGATCTTCGGCCAGGACGGACGGATCGAGTATGTGGTCGAACTCATCCGGGACGTGACGGCCAGAAAGAAGGCCGAGGAGGAACTGGCCCGGGCCAGGGAGCGGGCCGACGAGGCCAATCGGGCCAAGAGCGAGTTTCTGGCCAATATGAGCCACGAGATCCGGACGCCCCTGAACGGAATTCTGGGCATGATGCAGCTCCTCCAGGCCAGTACCCTGAACGAGGAACAGCAGAATTTCGTCCGTTTGGCCGTGGTCTCCACGGAGCGGTTGTCCCGTCTCCTGTCGGACATCCTGGACCTCTCCAGGGTCGAAGCCGGCAAGATGTCGGTCATCGAAACCGAGTTCGCCGTGGCCGGTCTGGGCGATTCGGTGTCCCAGTTGTTCACGACCTTGGCCCGGGAGAAGCGGGTGGCCCTGGACTGCGACATCGACCCGGCCATGCCGGCCAGGCTGGTGGGGGACGAGGCCCGGGTCCGGCAGATTCTCTTCAATCTGGTGGGCAACGCCCTGAAGTTCACGGATCGCGGCCGGGTCTCGGTCCGGATGATCCCGATTTTCGCCGGCGGCCGGGGGCTTCGGGTCCTGTTCAGCGTGTCCGATACCGGCATCGGCATCCCCGAGGACAAGCTGGACGAATTGTTCAAGCCTTTTGTCCAGGTGGATGGGTCCTACACCAGGAGCCACCAGGGAGCCGGCCTGGGCCTGGCCATTGTCCGCCGCCTGGTCGAGGTCATGGGTGGGAACATCACCATCGACAGCTCCGTGGGGGAGGGCACCGCGGTCCATGTCCTGCTTCCCTTCAAGACTCCGAAATCCAAGGGCGAGGCCGCGAGGCCGGACGCCTTCGGTCCGTCCGAGGACACGGCCCCGGGCCTGAGGATTCTCCTGGCCGAAGACGATCGTCTGAATCAGGTGGCCATGAGCAAGCTCCTGGAAAAGTCCGGTCACAAGGTGACCGTGGCCGAGGACGGGGCCCAGGCCTTGGAGTTCCTGGAGGGCCGTGAGTTCGACTGCGTGTTCATGGACATTCAGATGCCGGTCATGAACGGGGTGGAGACCACCCGGGCCATTCGCGGCTCCAGGGTCCTGGGCCCGAAGAGGAACATTCCCATCATCGCCCTGACGGCCTACGCCATGACCGGGGACCGGGAGAAATTTCTGGCCGTCGGCATGAACGACTATCTGGCAAAGCCGGTCCGGTTGGAGGATTTGGCCCGGGTGACGGCCAAAATCGTCGAAGCGAGGGATGCTCAAGCCGGGAGGGAGTGATGCGTTGCGCGGAAACGGCGACCGAAAAACAAGACGGGCTTGAGCCCCGGATCATCGATTCCCTGCGAGAGACTGACCAGCGGTTCCGGACTCTGTTTCGGGAAATGCTCGACGGCTTTGCCCTGCACGAGATGCTTTTCGACGAAGAGGGTCGTCCGGCGGACTATCGGTTTCTGGAGGTCAACCCGGCCTTCGAGCGGATGACCGGACTCAAATTCCGAGACATCGTCGGGAAGACCGTGCTGGAGGTCCTGCCGGGGACGGAGCGGTATTGGATCGAGACCTACGGTCGGGTGGTGGAGAGCGGGGAGCCGGTTTTGTTCGAGAGTTATTCCGGGGCCGTGGGTCGGCATTTCCAGGTCCGGGCCTTTCGGCCGGAGCCGGGAAAGTTCGCCTGCATCTTTGTCGACATCACCGAACGGAAAAGGGCCGAAGACACCTTGGCCCATCGGGACCGGCTCATGGAGGCCACGGCCTTCAGCGCCTTGGCGCTTTTGCGGACTGCAGACCCGGCATCGAGCGTCAACGAGGTCCTGGCCCGCCTGGGCCAGGCCACGGAAGCGGACCGGGTATACATCTTCCGCAACCATCCCGACACCGAGACCGGGAGTATCCTGTTCAGCCAGACCCACGAGTGGACCCGGGAGGGTGTTGTCCCTCAGATCGGGAATCCCCGGCTCCGGAATCTGTCCTACAACGAGGTCTGTCCCCGCTGGTTCAGGGAACTGTCGTCCGGACGGAGCGTCACCGGGCTGGTCCGGGATTTTCCGGAATCGGAGCGTGCTGATCTGGAGGCCCAGGGGATACAGAGCCTTCTGGCCGTGCCCATCGACGTTTCTGGACGATTCTGGGGTTTACTGGGCTTTGATGCCGTGTTTTCGGCCAGGACCTGGACGGAGACCGAGGAGCACGTTCTGCGCATCGCCGCCGGAAGTCTGGGCGCGGCCATGGCCAGGGCCGAGTCCAGACAGATCATCGCCCGGCAGAGGGACCTTCTCCACGGCCTGTTCCAGAGCCTGCCCGTGGGAGTGGCGGTCTGGGAGGCCGACGGTCGGTTGGCCCAGGTCAATCCGGGCTTCGTCGAACTGACCGGCTACGGCCCGGGAGAGATCCGGAATCTGGACGACTGGTTCGCCCTGGCCTATCCCGAGGGGAACCTTCGAGACGAGGTTTTGGCCGATTGGACAATGGCCCTGCAGAATTCAGACGTGGCCGTGCGGGAGTACCCGGTGATGTGTCGAGACGGAACCATCAAGCACGTTGGGTTCCGGGGAGCTTTTCTGGCCGGCGGCCGGGCCGTGGTGACCATGACCGACGCCACCGAGGCCAAGGCGGCCCGGGAGACCCTCATCCGGGCCAAGAATCTCGCCGAACAGGCCAATCGGGCCAAGAGCGAGTTCCTGGCCAACATGAGCCACGAGATCCGGACGCCCATCAACGGGATCATGGGCATGATGCAGGTCCTTCGGGCCACGGCCCTCGACCACGACCAGAACGAGTCCGTGGATCTGGCCATCGCCTCGGCCGGGCGGTTGACCCGGCTCCTCTCGGACATCCTGGATTTGTCCCGGGTCGAGGCCGGAGTCATGGATATCCGGAGGGAAGCCTTCAGCATGGCCGAGGTCCTCGATTCCGTGGCCGGCCTGTTCCTGCTGGAGTCCAGGGAGCGGAAGATCGATCTGAAATGCACTCTGGATCCCAGGCTGCCCGGAGTCCTCCTCGGCGACGAGGCCAGGGTACGGCAGATTCTCTTCAACATGACGGCCAATGCCTTGAAGTTCACCGAAAAAGGCCGGGTCGAGGTCTCTGTTTCGCTTCTTCCTGAACACCGACCAAACCAGGCCCGTGTCCTCCTTGCCGTGGCCGACACAGGCGTGGGCATCCCCGACGACAAGGTCGGAGTGCTGTTCCGCCCCTTCGTCCAGGTGGACGGATCCCATACACGCAGACACCAAGGGGCCGGTCTGGGCTTGGCCCTGATTCGAAGGCTGGCCGAACTCATGGCCGGCAGCGTGGCCGTGGACAGCGAATCGGGCCGAGGTACTTCGGTTTATGTTTCACTTCCGTTCACGACCCCTGACATCGAACACGATTCATCAAACATGGAGCACAGCATGACCGACACAAGCAGGAAAGGGTTGCGAGTCCTTTTGGCCGAAGACGAACCGTCCAATTTCATCCCGTTCCAGCGCCTGCTCCAGAAGCTGGGGCACGAGGTCGTTCTGGCCGAGAATGGCAGGGACGTGTTGAAGCGGCTGGAAGAGCGCGAATTTGATTGCATCCTCATGGACATCCAGATGCCGATCATGACCGGCCTGGAGGCCACCCTGGCCATCAGGAACTCCACGACTTTTTCCGAGTCCACGCGGAACATCCCCATTGTGGCCTTCACGGCCCACGCCATGGACGGTGACCGCGAGAACTTCCTGGCCGCGGGCATGAACGACTACCTGTCCAAGCCGGTGCTCATCGAAGATGTGGAACGGGTCCTGCGCAAGGTCACCGGTCGGGCCGAGTGAGAAGACCCGGACCCGTGGACCCGGGTTCGATGAGTCACGGGAGGTCCTGATGACGGCACCGGAGCGAGATATGGCCCGGTCCAGAGACATTATGTTCCTGCTCGGAGCACTGGCCTGGGTTCTGACTCTGGCCATTTCTCTGGCCTGGAATTTGGTCCAGACGGACAGGTCTATGATCGCCTTTGCCCGGTCCAACGCCCGGGCGGCCTTTGCCAAGGACCTCGTGTACCGGCGCTGGGCGAGCATGCACGGCGGATTGTATGTCCAGCCCAGCGAGGCCACACCACCTAATCCTTATCTCTCCCACATTCCGGATCGAGACCTGACGGCCACGGACGGGCGTCGCCTGACCCTGATCAATCCGGCCTACATGACCCGTCAGGTCCACGAACTGGGTGATGCCAAACTCGGCCTGCTGGGCCATATCACCAGCCTGGATCCGATCCGGCCCGAAAACGGGCCCGACGAATGGGAGGCCAAGGCCCTGCGGTCTTTGGCCGATGGGGCCTGGGAAGTCACGAAGGTCGCAGATCTCAACGGGGAACCCCATTTCCGGTTCATGCGGGCGTTGATGACCGAGGAGAGCTGTCTCAAATGCCACGGCGTCCAGGGGTACAAGGTGGGTGAGATTCGGGGAGGGATTAGCGTATCCGTGCCACTGGAATCGTATATGGCCGACGTCGCGTTTCAGTACCGGTTGCTGGTCTCGGCTCACGTCCTGATCGGACTTCTCGGGCTGGCCGGACTGTGGATGGCGTGGCGGCTGGACCGCAGATCCACAAAGGCCTTGCAGGAAAGCGAGGCCATGTACCGGGACGTGCTTTCCAGCATCTCCGACGCCGTGTTCTTGACCGATCTCCAGGGCCGGTTGACCTTTGTCTGCCCCAACGTGCAAACCATTTTCGGTCTGAGCCGGGAGGAGGCTTCGGGTCGAGGCTCCATCGTTTCCATTCTTGGAAGCATGGTCTTTGGTCCCGGGCAGCTCCGGGACGAGGGTGACGAGCTGGTCAACCAAGAACAGACCATTACTCGTCCCGACGGCCGGGAGCGCCATCTGTTGGTCAACGTCAAGCGCATCGCCATCCAGGGGAGCGAAGTCCTCTACACCTGCCGGGACGTGACCGAACGGAGGCTGGCCCAATCCGAGGCCCGCGAACGGGCTAGGACCATCAGGATTTTTTATGACCTGGTCAACAGCAGTAACAATATCGTAGTGGCTAAGGACACCGGGCTTCGCTACCTGCTGGTCAACGCGGCCTACACCGATCTGACAGGTTGGACCAACGAGCAGGTCATCGGGCGGACGGACGAGGAGCTTTTCGAGGGCAAGGCCACGCCGGAGCAGATCGCCGGGTTCATGGCCAACGACCGGGCCGCGTTGGCCCTGCCTCCGGGCGAGATCCTCACGTCCGAAGAGGGGATCACCGAGTCCGACGGACAGGTGCGGACTTTTTGGACCCGGAAATTTCCAATTTTCATGGATGGCGTGCTCCTGGGTACCGGGACCATGACCACCGAGATCACAGAACTGAAACGGGTTCAGGCCGAATTGGAACAGGCCAGGGACGCGGCTGAGGAGTCCAGCCGAATCAAGACCGAGTTCCTGGCCAACATGAGTCACGAGCTTCGGACCCCCCTGAACGGCATCCTGGGGATGATGCAACTTTTGCGGACCACAGACGTCGACGAGGAGAAGCAGGGGTACGTGGGCATGGCCGAGCGTTCGGCCCAGAGGCTGTCCGAGCTTCTGAGCGACATTCTGGACCTGGTCAAGATCGAGGCCGGGCGGATGCCGCTGAAGCCCAAGGCCTTTCGGCCTGAGGAAATTTTGCAGGCAGTCTCGGACGCCTTTGGCATGACCTGCCATCAGAAGGGCCTTGAACTCGTTCTCCACAGAGTGGACGAATTTCCCGGCAGCATGCTGGGTGACAAGGCCAGAATACTGCAGGTGGTCTTTAACCTGGTGGGTAACGCCTGCAAATACACGGACGAGGGCAAGGTGGAGGTCGAGATTTCAGGTTTCAAATGCTTCGACGAGGTTCCGTTCCGGCTGATGGTCCGAGTCCGGGACACGGGCATCGGTATCCCGGACGAGATCCAGAACGGCCTGTTTGAGCCCTTTGTCCAGGCCGACGGGTCCATGACGAGAAAATACCAGGGGGCTGGCCTGGGCCTAGCTCTGGTCAAACGACTGGTGATTCTCATGGGCGGCCATCTGGCCTTGGAAAGCCGTGAGGGCCATGGAACCACGGTATACGTGACCATTCCCGTGGAGGTCGGCACGTCGTATTTGAAGACCTCGGCCTGATTCCACCGCCGTCCAGGTCCTGGGCACGGTCAAGGAAGGCGACTGGAACAAAGTGGAGCCGGGGGTCCATTCCCTTCCGGATCGGCGGGATCGACCCGGAAGATTCACAAAGGCGGCGAGTCCCGCAGGGTATTTGGCACCTCTCCCAGCGGGTTTTTGGCCTGAAAATGATCGAAAATTCAATTTGGGTAATCCGTCACCGTTTCGATGTGACCGCTTTCACAGACGAGATCATTGTTGTCTGGGATAGTCCGGTTCATGTTTGAAACAATGACCTGGAGGTGCCCCATGAAGACGAAGGCGATGCGTATAGTCCCCTTGTGTGTTTTGGCGTTCGTGTTGGCCGTTTTTGGCTTGGCCTGGGCCGAATCTCTTGAGGTGAAGCTCGACGTGAAGGTCAAAGACGGCAAGATCTCATGCGCCTGGACCGGGTATCAGGGTCAGGATTTTAAATATTACAAATTGTTGCGCAATAGATTTCCCGGAGCGAAATATCCAGAGGACGGGTACCTTTTCTATTCGACCGACCCCGGGATCACGACTTACCTCGACAAGAACCCCTTGGGTGGAGTTTCGTACTACAGGGCCTGCATCGTTTTGGACAACGGCGGCAAGTATTACTCTTCAAGCGTCAAGGTTGAGATGGGCGAGGCGCCGGAACCAGAAGATCTGAAACTCGAAGCCGAGGTCACGGATGCGGGGAACGTGGTTCTGACCTGGACGAGATTCATGGGATCGGATTTTAGATTCTACAAGGTTTTGAGGAACGAGTTTCCAGGCGCCGAGTACCCCAGGGACGGATACCTGGCCGTCATCTCCAACCAAGAAGCCATCGGCCACACGGATTCCGACCCTCTTCCGGGGACTTCCTACTATCGTCTTTGCGCCGTGACCGGAACCGACAAGTACTATTCCGAGAGTGTGAAGGTCGAGATGGGCGAGGACCCTGGGAGGATCGAGGTAACTATCGGAGCCGGCAAGACCTTTGGGCCTGCTCCGTTGAGTGTCGTTTTCAGGGCAACGGCCAAGAAGGCCGGCGAGTGCCTCTTCCGCTGGGACATGGGTGACGGTACGGTCTTGTCCGGGGCCGAAGTCCGGCACACCTTCAGGGTGGAAGGCTCGTACACCGTGACCGTCCTGGCCACGGACAGGGCCGGGCGTACCGGGGAGTCTTCGATGGAGGTGAATGTTCTGGCCTCCGGCAATGCAACGGAGTACGCCTATATTTTGCCCTACTACACGTCCAGGGCCAATGAATGGACCGGGGTCGGCCTGACCAACGAAAGTCAGAAGGGCGAAGCCCATGTCAGCATCGAAGTCTACGACCAGTCGGGGGGCCTGATCTTCGGAGAGGATGTCGGCCAGCCAATTCCTCCCCAGGGGCAAATCGCCCAGGTCATCTCCGGTTTTTCCCGGACAGAGGGTTGGATGCTCATTCGGTCAGACGCTCCATTGACCGGTCTGTCCTTTTTCGGCACGAACGGCGTTGGCAACTACATGGCTGATATCCCTCTCGTCGATGCCGTCCATCCGGCACTGCGCATTCCCCACGTGGCTCAGGATCGGGAATGGAGCACGATGATCATGGTCTGCAACCCGAATCCGCAAACGGTTGAGGTTGTTTTGACCTTTGTCGGCCAAAACGGCGTCGATGACGGTTCCAGGACACTGGAGATTGATGCTTTGGGCGCGGCCAAGATCAGTCTGTCGGATATCGCCGCCAGCCAAGGAAAGGGCGGGAGTGTCCGCATTGTCAGCGAACCGGGCGTAGCGGCCTTTGCCCTGTACGAAAATTTGAAGTTTAACGGCAAGTGTTTTTCGGGCATCGCCGCAGTGCCCATTGAAAGCGATATTCCGACCGATCCCTTCGAGTAGCGTTGTGTTTTGGGTCTGCCGGATGGTCCGGCAGACCCACCCCTCCAGCGAGACGCCCTCCGTTCAATCGGGGGGCGTCTCGTTTTGTTCAGCGGCGAGCAGGTCTTGCCTTCGGAAGCAATTAGAGGCAGACCGTCGATTTTCAGCTCAACACCAGGAGGACACTCATGGACGACACGCCGGTCCAGCACCAGTACGCCGATGAACTCAGTCATTGCTACGGCTGCGGGAAGAACAACAAATATGGTCTGCATGTCGAGACCCATTGGGATGGGCAGGAAGGCAGGGCCGTCTTTACACCTAGGCCTGAGCACATCGCCGTGCCCGGGTTCGTCTACGGGGGGCTTCTGGCCTCCCTGGTGGACTGTCACGGGGTGGGCACGGCCGCGGCCGCGGCCAGCGAAGGTGGCCTTGTAGGTCGGTTCGTAACGGCCTCGCTTCATGTTGATTTCCTCAAACCGACACCCTTGGGGCCGGAATTGGAGTTGAAGGCCAGAGTTCTGGAGCATCGAGGCCGCAAGATCGTCGTGGAAGTCGAGATCTCGGCCCTGGGTCAAGTCAGGGTCCGGGGCGAAGTCGTGGCCGCGCCCATGCCGACGACAATGAAATCCGAGTGAATCCGTTTCGGGTCTTGCTGGTGCGGTCTCAGTCGTTTTTTTTCTGGGCCTGGTCAGGTCGGTTGTCGGGAGATGGGGGCTTCAAAAGATCGACGAAGGACCGCATCTGGACATCCGAACCGTGCTTGGCCCAGAGCAGGATGCTTTGGTAAAAGGCGAAGCGGCGCATGATCCGCCCGTAGAAAATCCGGATCAGAATATACATTGGCAGGAAATAGAAGGGGTAGAATACGCTGTCGCCGACCCCGGGTAAAGGGAAGGGGAGAGGTAGAGGAATCCCGCCAAAACGGATGTCCATCCAGCCCATGGCGAATGGCACGGGCCAGATGGACAGGGTAAAGGCCCCGGCCTGGCTGAAAAAGTACTTGCCGAAGGCCTCGTGGGCCTGCTTGTTGACGGCTTTGTAGGCGGCTTTGTCCGTGTGTTCCAGGGCCTGAATGGACAAATTGTGATGGCGGACCATTTCGTCCCGATATTTGCCGTAGAGCTTGCGGTTCATTCGTTTGGCGCTCAGGGAAGTGATATCACCGAAGACGACGCAGATCAGGCAAAGAAGGGAACTGCCCAGGAAAAACCCGAGCCATGGTTCATCCACCAGCCGGAAGGCCCAGATGATGTAAGGGTCAAGCCCTAAAAGAATGTTGCGGAGTGTGTCCATGAGCGAAAAAGGCCCCGACAAACGCCGGGGCCTTTGGATACGTTGTGGGAAAGGTCAAGACTAGCCAAACAGCATTTCAATGATTCGAATGCCGAAGAAACCACGGAAAATATAGTCGATGCCCACGTAAAAGGCAAGGACGATGAAGATCCGCTTGAGCAGCTTGTCGGAAAAGTACTTGGACGTCCGAGGACCGATGACCGAACCGATGGCGATGCCGATCATCTCCATGCCGATGAAGGGCCAGTCGATGGGGACGCCCTTGGTCATGAGGGTGACGATACTGGTGATCATGCTGACCAGAACGGCCAGGGCCGAGGTACCGGCGGCCAGATACATGGGCAGCTGGGTGATGCTGGTCAGGAAGGGAACCAGCAAAAATCCTCCGCCGACGCCCAGGAAGGCGGCGATGGCAGCGATGACGATGCCGCCGATGACAGGCAGCAGAGGATTGAAGGTGAATTCGACCCCGCAAAAGGTGAAGCGGACCTGGGTGACCGAGAAGCCCAGGATCTTGACCCCGGTTTCCGGGACTGCTCCGCCGGTCTTCTGGGCCTTGACCGCAGCCTCAAAGGCCTGGGCGGCCTGCTTGGCCTTTTTCTTCTTGGCCTCGCCAGCCGAAGAAGTTTCCCAGAGGAGGTAACAGCCCAAGGCCAGGACAAAGAGGCCGAACCAGCCTTGATATTGGGAGAAGGAAATCTTGCCGGCTGTCAAAGTGGCCGAACCCCAGGCGCCCAGCAGAGAGCCCAGACCAAGGGCCAGACCTAGAGGCAAGACCAGCCGTCCCATTTTCCCGTAGTTGATGGTCGAGATGAGGGCCGAGAGACCGACCAGAAATTGGTTGGAGGCCCTGATGGAGTCAGTGACCGTTTTGTTCAGTTCCGGTGCGGTAGTCTTGAAGCTTTTGGCATAGGCTCCCAAACCGAAAACGGTCATGTGGCCGACACCGGCCATGACGCCGCCGAAGGCGCCGACAGTGGAAAAGATCCAGCCTACCCACACGGCCCAGAGCAGGGCCAGGAAGACGTTCACCTGAGGGCCGCCGGGAATGCCCAGGAATCCGGCCGGAGCGTTCGGATCGATCTGTCCGTCTTCCACGCCTTTGGGTGCCTTGGCGATGGCCTGCTGAAGTTTCGAGCCGGCGGCCGGAGCATCGGCTGCGTAAGCGGCCTGCACGATTTGAATCTTGCCATCGTTCACATCGTCCGGGGCCCAGGATGGGGCCAGAGAAGCCACAAAGAGCAGCAGCATCGTGAACACAACGACGTTCAAGCGTTTCGACATAAGTCCTCCCTTTTCTTCCGTGTTGGAAAGAACGAAAAATTTCAGGACACCATAGTCCCGACAAGCCGGTTTCCCGCAACTTTTTGCCAATTTTCAAATATACGAGTGCCGCCTATCACCTTTTGGTGAAGAAAGGCAATGGTCCATTTTTAGGACTGTCCTTGTTCTTTCTGTCACGTTCCCTCCTGAAGCCCTAGGACGGTGTTGTCTGATAGGGCAGACAATTTAGTGCAAAGTTTCACAAGGTTGTTCCGGCCTATGGAGGACATGTCTTTCAGCGTTTACGGCAGCTCATGGAGTGAGCAGATACAGGCGCTTGAAAGCCGGATCCTGGAGTCCGATGGGCCAAAAGGTCGTGCCGGGCTCGTTCCGGAGGGTGGCCTGACCGTTGGCCAGGCCGAGGTGCAGCCCCCGGGGCGTGGAGAGGCCGATGGTCTTGTCCCGTCCGGTCAGGCGTCCGGTGAACTGGTTGGAGGCCGGGCCGTAGAGAAAGGTCACGCTTCCGTCGGGCCGGATGCGCGCGGCCGTGGACACGGGTACCTGGTCCACATAGGTGGAGGCCTCCCAGGAGATGGTCATCTCTTGGGGACTGGAGGCGATGAAGATGTCACCGTCCTCGGTGGTCAGATCGTCCCAGAGCGGGGCCAGGGCCACTATCTGGGCCAGGGCGTCCACGTCGTTCTTGGGGCCAGGGTCTGCGGACCCGAAGAAAAGAATGCCGTTGGAGGACACGGACATTGTCCGGTAGGTCCGGCCACCCAGAGGGAAGGCAAAGGGGATGTCGGTCGGCCATGAAGCGTCGTCGGCCTGCCAGCCCATGGGAGTTCCAGGGTCTTCCGGAAAAATTTCGCCGGTCTCGGTCTGGATATATTCACCGTATCGGGGGGCCTGGGCCTCGGGGAAGCGTCCGAGCAGGGTGACCTGTCGGCCCAGGTCCCAGGGGTCGCTGATATACGATGGGTGTTCTCCCTGGTTGGCGAGGCTGTGATCGACGAGTTCCGATTTCCATCCGTCGTTGACCAATCCGTAGAGGTAGGCTTCCTCCATGGTCACCAGACCGTCACCGTTGGAATCGCCCCTGGCAGGTTCGGCCAGGGCCCGGGTGACGTGGAAGGAGAATTCGTCGTATTCGTAGTTTGGTGGCATGGCGTAGGAGTATTCCCACCAGCGCGAGGCCGACATGACCACCCGGCCGGGGCCCTTGAGCCGCTCGACCAAGCCTCCGGAGAAGCATTGCTCGAAGATGCCGACCACGATCCCGGCCGGGACCTTGTTCACCTCGGCGGCCATCTCCTCGCCGGTGATGTCCTCGCCCCAGAGGCAGAGAACGACAAAGGGATAATAGTAGGGGTATTCGTTGATTTCCTGGCTCGCGCCGTGGTCGGTGGCGAAGATGTAGAGGATATCCTCGGGGCCGAGGGTGGCGGCCAATTGATCGAAGACCAGGGCAACGGTCTGTCTGGTGGCGTTGTGCTCGATGTCGGGACGGCCGTCGCCGTCGAAGTCCAGGGGGGAGCTCTGGCCGTCGGGCCGGTCCGGGGCCGGATCGGTGCCGTCGGCGAAGAGGACGTGGATGTTGTTGTCTAAAAAGCCGTGGGCCTTCAGGGTGGCAAAGAAATAGGCGCAGTCGTTCCAGTAACGGGGGTAGTTTGACCATTTGTTGGCCCCGCCGGAGATGATGACCGCGTGACGCCTGGCGGCCGGAGTGGAGCCGGCCCGGGTGCGGCCGGAAATGTCTTTTGGACTCTGGATGATGAGATCGGCCTTGGGCCAGGAGGTTAGCTCCTCGAAGTCGTCCATGTTCGTGGGTGGAGTGGTGGCCCGTTCCACGGTCATGGTGCCGTCGGGCGAGACGAGCACAAAGCGGCAGGGGTGATCCCAGTTGGCCTGAGGCAGATCGTCCACGAAGAAGAGCCAGCCAGGACCCCCGTTCAGGGTGATTTCTTTTCGCCAGAGAGGTATTGTTACGGATGGGGCTGAAATCATAGTTTTGGCCGCGTGTACACGGTAGCCATCGGTGCTGTGGCCGAGGAGGTTTTCGACGAGAAAGGCGAAGGCTTGGTTTCGGGTTTCAAGAACAGCCGGAGGGAGAGTCCGGGCGGCGGATCGGAGGGAAGCGAAACCCGCGGGCAGCGTCTTGGCCGTCTTCATGTCCACCCGGGCGTCCCGGCCGACAAAGGCCAGGATGAACGGCGGTCTGGATCCTTCGGGTCGGCGGACGGCCAGAAGCCAGCCCGGACCTTGCCCCAGGCGCAGGGTCTGATTCCCGGCAATGACCTCCATCGGTCCGGTGACGGAATCCGAGCGGGCCAGGATTTCGGTGTAGTCGGTGTCCTCGGCGGACAGGGTGGCGACCAGACGGTCCCGGGCTTGGCTCAACATGGCGATGTCCGTGGTCTGGGCCATGACAGGCGAGGGCAGAGCCAGAAACAGGGCGATGAAAATCATCCATGACCGCATTATATTCGTCATGGTTTTGCACCTGCCCGGCCGCATCCTGGGCCGAGTTTGTCACTATGCAGTTCGCCGGCCGTAGCCCAGTTTTCTCGCTCGAATTCCTCAACGAGCACAGTGATCCATTCGGGCCGAACGTCCAGATGCTCGGCCGCAGCCTGGGTGACTGCCCGGACAAAAGACCGTTTTTGATCAACGGTTCGGCCCTTGGCCAATTTTACGGTTATGATGGGCATAGGTTTGACCCCGTCTGTTATGATTTTGTCTATTGAGGAATTGTGAATGTTTCAGGTGGGTGTGTCAAAGGGCAAAACGGGGACAGGTCATCAAATTTCCCAAGCCCAGAGGTCCCGATCACGGACACAAAATTTTGTGCAGGACGCTCTCGTAGTCTTGCATGGGCTAGATGAGCGGGCGATTTTTTTTATTTGATGGGATACTGCTCTGAGGCGGTCCGGGTGTCGGCCATTTTTAAATTTCGAAATTTTGTTTAAGAAAGTAGTTGACAGTGTTGAGGTGGTCGGTATAGAAGCCATTTCTCTTGAGCGGGAGGGGCGATCTTTTTGCTCAAGGGATTGTGATCATTGGAGAAGTGTGTCGGGTAAAGTTTTTTGACTTTGACGAGTTTGAAAATTTTTCTTGACAGGCAGGACGGGTTTGAATAGATACTGACCTTTCGCGTGAGCGACAAGATCTTTGACAATTAAATAGCGAGCTAGGT